>DASVZW010000075.1:0-18134 GCA_036391475.1 Patescibacteria group bacterium
TGTTCGATTGTGCGGAAGTTCAGCTGAGCCGGATCGTCAAAAGCTATCGACCTGACATTGATTACTACATCGTCCTGATGACTGATGGAGAAAACAACGCCGGGGAAGATGCCAATGCCTTTCTGCAGAGCTGGCAAAATCAGCACAAGATCAACATTACCGTCATGGGGATCAGCTTTGGCACGGACGGATCGAGTGTCAATTCAGATTACACCGTTAAATTTGGTGGCAACACCTACGCGGGTAATAATGACGCCGATCTCTTCAATGCCTTCAAGCAGATCTTTAATCGTTAATGTTAAGGGGGTGGCCACGCCACCCCCTCCCTCACCTCGAAAGGAGGGGAGATGAATATGAAAAACAAGTATTTGCAAGCTGTGATAGCCACGATAATTTTCTTCGTCGGCTTCTTTATCTTTACCAAGATCTTCGGTGTCTTTCAAGTTGATGATGGCCAAACGATGCGGCAAGCCCTGCGCGAGCATGTTGTTCCCCTGGGCATTTCTTTCGTTTTGGCTCTTCTTACCTCTCTGGCAGTTTTCTACGCCACCACCCGGTCGGCCAGCCAGTTGGAAAAAGATGCCACTGCCGCCATGTCGCTTAAGTTAACCTCCGAAACTTCGGGAGCTGCCGAACAGATCCTTTCCGATATCTCTCACTATCAAATGCCTGATCAGGTGGAACGAACGGCCGAGACCTACGCCCGGGCGGTGAAAATCGCTCTCAGCGAACTCGCCAAAGATCCATCGATCGATAAGGCCACCGAACTCCACGATTACGCCGTCAGCTTCGCTGCCGGCTACCGTGCCTATATCCAAAAGGCCAAGATCGCTGAGTTTGATGAAGGTGCTAAATCGGAAATGAAGAACTTCGAAAGCAAGATTCCCAGCCTCATTGATGGCTTAAAAAACCTCATTAAATCTCTGGGTACCTCTGAATCACTCGATTCGATCACCATGTCGCTCGAGATGAAGATGAAGTCCTGGGGAAGACTACCCTAAAGGAGAACTCCGATGACTCTTTTCAAAGAACGCCCCTACTTACTCGCGATCATCCTTGTGGTCGTGGCTGCGATTATTTTCGGTGTCTTTTATTTAGGCACTCCAGATCCTTTGGTTAAAATCAATGGACTCGGGGGCCAGGCCTTTTTCTCAGACCCCAAAATGGTCGACTACGCCAAGACCAACGGGCTGACCATAAACGTGATCACAAACTCCAACGCCGATTCCTACCCCCAAAAAGGGCACGAGGACTACAACGGCGCTAACAAGGTCAGTTTCATCCAGGCAGGCAGCATCAATGTGAAAGCAGAGATGACCGCCAAGTTTGGGGACAAAGGGACTGCAAACCCTATCTACAATCTCAACCCTGGTGAACTCCCCGGTTCAAAGGGCCCTATCAAAATGGTCAGTGAGTACATCATCGGCACTACGCCCATGATGTTGTGGGTGAAAGATGACGCCGGCTACTTCACGATGTTGAAGAACGCAGGCTTCTATACCTGCACCGGCAACATTTGTTATATCTCACCGGAAAAAACTCATGTCCTTGTTCAGGCCACGATTGATCAGGCTTCCTGGAAAAGTATTGGCGTGGACGGTATCTATGGCAACGTCAATATCGGCTTCCCCACCGGAAGTGGTGGACGCGCTACTGCCGCCATGCTACTTTCCTGCTGGAAACCGGACCAAAATGGCGATTACTGCACCAAGATGATCACCCCGGAAACGATGGCCACCGACGAATACAAGGCTGCCTTCCTCGCACTTTATGCGGCCGGTGGACAGATCCCCGCTGGTGACGATTCTCTCAAGATCGGCATCAACTGGTTCCCCTTGAATTCTTCTGTCTCGCCCACCGTTCTTCTGGCAGCCACCGAATCAAGTTACGTCACCTGGATCAACGGCCTGGACGCTAACCAGCAAAAGGCCATTCCTGGTATGAAGATCCACGGCGTCTATTTCATTCGGCCAATCGTAACCACATTCACTGTGATCTGCACGGATGACCCTTGCCAAAAGTTCTTTGGCGATGCCGTGAACGACCCGGCCTTCCAAAAGATCATGTCGGATGACGAAGGTGTACGCACTGCTTCATTTGCCGGTGCGCCAACTTTCGTAGGCGACTTTATCGACCCTACTCCACATTTCCAGCCAATGTCCTTCCCCTTCTCGCTGGTCACTTCGAAGATCAACGAGTACATCAATCAGTACGGTAAGTAGTTTCTCTTTTAACCCACCTCCGCCCGGACAAACCCGGGCGGAGGACCCACACTTGGCTGATCAGCCATCTCTGATCGTAAAAAGGAGCTCCAGAATGAATCTTCCTACCGGTCTCGAATCCAATGCCGCCAAGCAGGTCGCTGCCATTTCCAACAGTGTCGATCAGTCGTCAGTTGCCCTGGTAACCCTTCAGCAAGAAGGTGCCATCGCCGCCGACAAAGATGCTCAGTTTTTGGTCGATGGTAAACCCTTCTCGGTCATCCCCATGCTCACTGCAAAAGAGCTGGAAGATGCCCAGAAACTAGCCGACGGCACCTACAAGGATGTCCGCGGCGCCAACCGCCAGAACATCGCCAATATCGGCCTCCCGGCCCTGGTCGGCATGGACGACATCACCAACAAGGCCCTTACCCGCGCCCGGCAGCGTGACCTCGATGCTATCAACAAACCCGGTAACGATCTCATGAAAGAGGTTGAAGAGGGTTTGAACCTGGACATCAAGTACCACGACCCCACCTGGCTCGAAAAGATCGGCCTGGTCAACCACATTCAGGATTTCCTGAAGCGCGTCGAAAGCCTCGAGATGAAACTCGACCGGCTGACCGGCAATCTCCGCTCCGGTGATGGTAAGTTGATCGAACGCATCAGCGATTTCACCGTTATGAAGGGCAAGTATGTCCAGCAGATCGGCGCCCTGTACGTTTACACCGCCGCTGCCGAAATTGTTCTCGAGCGAGAAGTCGCCTATCTGAACGACCTGAAGAAACAGGGCGCCCAGAACAAAGATGATACCCGCATTGCTTACGCGATCGACGAACAACAGACCATCGTGACCCGCCTGCGCAAGCGCACCTTCTTCCTCCTGGGAGAAGCTCTGAAAAGCTACCTCCGGGTTGGCGTTATCGAAGAATCGATCAAGGCCGCAGAGATTGCCCACGACAGCGTCATGGAAACGATCTATGGAGTGGTCAAGGGCCTGAAAGAAGGACTCACCATCCTCCTCGGCCAATGGGACACCGCCCAGACCGCCGCCTTCGCCCACCGTGTCAATCAAATGGGCCTCAAGGTCGATGCCAAGCTGGCCGAATCTATCGGCACAGCCAACGCCATCCTCCAGGTCCTGACCGAAGATCAGAAGGCTCAGGTTCAGTCCTGCGTCGCCACCAAGGATGCCCTGGTGTCCCAGATTAAATGGGGCATCGAGCTCGATAAGCAGCTGGCGGAAAACTACCAGCTCCTCGGCGACACCACCAAGAAGATCACCGACGCCGTCCAGGCAGCCCTGTCCCAAATCGAAGAGACGCCTGCCTAATCATCTAAGAATTTTTTACCTTACCCCGCACTCAGTGCGGGGTATTTTTTTGCTTTTTAACCACAAAAAACCGCTCTCATTAAGAGAGCGGTAAATAAAATCAATTTTCAAAGTCTCGGCGTGCCCAAAAGACAAAGTATCCGATCATGTAGGCTGCGGCCACCACCGCGAACCACCCCCACGGGTTAGTTTCGTAACCCTGAGGAAAGCGGATAAACTGCCATGCCCATACGTTCGTCTGAGGCAGTTTACACACCAGCGGTACGATCACGGTCATCCATATGTAACCTACAGGCACAGACACTAAAGGGGCGATCAGCCAATGCCAACCACCGGCCATGTTTTGCCTTGGGTTCACCTTATCGTCTCCGCGCAGGATCAACCAGGGCGAAAAGTAACCCACAAAAAACGGTACCGCCATCAACAACCCCACCACGGCCAGGATGTAAACCAATGAATTAAATACAAATACGAATGGGTTCAGGCCGAATGCGGCTGAGACAGCGAAAATCGCCAATGCCACGGCTACAAAAATAATCAGACTTGTATACATCCACTGTTTCATGCGCCGACTCCTTTTTGAAAGTGCAGAATGAGATTCCCCGTATTATAGGATTAAGTCAGCCTACTGTCAACCAAATACCTCTTGCCCAAGTCAAGTCATCTTGGCATAATGTTTCCTGGTATGACAGAAAACTTAAAGGGTATATCAGGATCCATGTTCGCCGGTAAAACCGAGCTGCTTCTTAAGGAAATCACCCGTGCTGAGTATGCCGGGAAAAAAGTCCAGGTCTTTAAACCCAGTATTGATGACCGTTGGGGTAAGCAGAGCCAAATACGTTCCCACTCCGGGGGCGAACACTCGGCCTGCGCCGTGCAAAACGCTGTCGATATACTTGATTGCCTGGACACGGATACCCAGATGGTCGCTATCGACGAAGTTCAATTTTTCGATGAGCAGATCGTCGATGTGGTCCAGTTTCTCTTGGATATGGATATCAGGGTTGTATTTGCCGGCTTATCGCTCGATTTTAGAGGTGAGCCATTTGGCTCAATGCCTACCCTTCTAGCCCTTTCCGATGAATTAGAACGCCCTACAGCCATATGCAACCAAGTGGTCGATGGCCACATTTGTGGCTCGGAAGCCACTCGCACTCAAAGACTAATAAACGGCCAGCCTGCAAACTATCACGACCCAATCGTCTTGATCGGTGCTGAGCAAGAATATCAGGCTCGCTGCCCCAACCACCACCAGATCCCCGGCAAACCGGTATCCAAAATCAAAAAATAGGAGGTTATTCCAAGTAATCTTGGAGTTTTCGTCTTCTGCTTGGATGTCTTAGCTTCCTTAAGGCTTTACTTTCTATCTGGCGAATACGCTCGCGGGTGACTCCAAATACCTTACCTACCTCCTCCAGAGTTAAAGGTTTACTTCCATCCAAACCAAACCTCATTCTCAGAACTTTACTCTCACGTTCGGTCAAGCTTCCTAAAGCTTCCTCCAAGTTCTCATGCATTAACTGCTTACTGGTCGCCTCATAAGGTGTAGCCTGTCTCTCATCCGGGATGAAGTCTCCAAGCAAAGAATCCTCATCATCGCCGATCGGTGTCTCCAACGAGGTAGTCTTTTGGGCAATTTTCAGGATTTCTCTCACTTTTTCCGGCTCGGTTCCCAACTCTGCTGCCACCTCTTCATCGGTCGGCTCTCTGCCTAGGTCCTGCATCAGCTTCCTTTGAGTGCGGATCAATTTGTTTATTGTCTCCACCATATGAACCGGGATACGGATAGTTCTGGCCTGATCGGCGATTGCTCTGGTGATAGCCTGACGGATCCACCAGGTAGCGTAGGTTGAAAATTTATATCCTTTAGTCCAGTCGTATTTTTCTACTGCTCTGATCAATCCTTTGTTACCCTCTTGGATCAAATCCAAAAAGCTCATTCCTCTCCCCATATATTTCTTCGCGATAGAAACTACTAACCTTAAGTTTGATTTGGTCAGTCTATCTTTAGAATTCTTATCGCCTCTGTCTACACCTTGTGCCAAAGATATTTCTTCTTCCCTTTTAAGAAGTGGAATTCGTCCAATTTCTTTCAAATACATCCTTACCGGGTCGTTGACCTCGGTTTCCTCCATCTTTGACAGTGCCTCTAACTCCTTTTCCAAATCGGTAGTAGCCTCAGCTATTTCTGCATCCTGACCGGCTAAAACGCTTTCAAAGACATCAATATCCGATTTAAACAAAATCTCATACAGATAATCCAAATCGTTTACTGCCTCCTCAGCATGAGGAAAGAATTCCAGAATGTCGTCTTGGGTCACAAAACCTTGCTCTTTTCCAAGGGCAATGATTTCGTCAAATTTTTGTTGAATTGGAAGACTGCTTTTGTTTTGTGCCATAATGCTCTCCCATAGCTTACCACAGATTGACCCAAAATCAAGCTAAAATTACCGCTATTTCACTATTTTTCTTGTTTAAGCGGACTACCTCTTCATACAATTTTTCAGCCTCGTCATTTTGTTTCGCCTTTTCTGCTAACTCAATTAAGTGTTCCAAGTCTTTTATTTTATTTTCAATCACCTCACGTAAAACTTTTGCCGCCAATTTTTCGACATCCTTAACATTGGGAGTTTCCGCCAATTCGCTTTTCATGACTATATCTTCAGCCAAAGCCTTTAGCTCGGAAGGGACTTTTTTGACTATATCCTCAGGACTCTCTCCTCCTTTATTTTGGAAAAGCCAACTCAAGAGTTTTCCTTCGGCACCGGTAATATCAATATCTCTAAACCAAGTACTGATCTCGCGGACCAATTTTTCATCTGCCAGCATCAACCAATCTATTAGCATCGAAAGCCATTGATTTACTGAATCGTTTCTTTTGGCCGTGACTTCCTTTTTAATACCCAGATCGGATTTGATTCCGGACCTTACTTTCCTTATTTCTGAAACCACACTCTCTTTTTCAATCTCCAAAGATTCAGCCAGTCTTTTAACCCATTTATCTCTTATCATTTCTTGATCTATTTTTGCCAAAAAAGGTATTACGTCGGCCGCCACATTCCTTATCCTATCTTCATTTCCTTCAGGATATTTTTCCAAAGACTTGCAAAGGACATATTCATAAATACTCACCGCCTTATCCACCATCTCTTTCCAAGTATTCGGACTTTTTCTGGCAATTTCGTCCGGGTCCTTCCCTCCTACTATTTGTACAACTTTTATGTTCATACTTCTATTTTCCGCCACTTCCACCGACCTTTTTATTGCTGACGTCCCTGCTTCATCTGCATCCATCGCCAATATTATCTTATCCGACAACCTTGCCAACATGTCTACCTGATCAGAAGTTAGTGCGGTTCCCCCAACTGCTACTGATTCGCCAACACCTGCACCATAAGAACTTATAAGGTCTAACATTCCCTCAACCACCACCACTTGTTTTTTCTCTCTTATAAACTGTTTGGCTTGATAAAAACCGTACAATGATTTTCCTTTGTGATACAGCTCCGTTTCCGGAGAATTCATGTACTTCGCGTCTTCAGAACTTGCCAGACTCGGTAAAATTCTACCGGAAAAACCCACCACCTTCCCTGACGGATCTTGAATTGGGAACATTACTCTTCCCCTGAATTTGTCGTAGTATCCGCTACCGGTATTTCTCTTATTAACCAAACCCGCTCTTTCTAATAATTCTTCTTTATATCCCTTCTTTTTTACCAAATACTTAATTAGCCCATCCCAACTTGGAAGAGAAAAGCCTAAGTTAAATTTCTCAATTAGCTTATCGTTTATGGACCTTTCTTTCAGATAGGCCAGCGCTGCCTTTCCTTCCTCATGTTCGGTAAGTAGATAATGATAATATCGGCTAGCCAAGTCCAGAACTTCCAGAAGATCTTTTTTTCCATCACTGGCCTCCATTTTCTTCATTTCCAGCTTAACCCCGGCTTTTTCCGCTAGTTGTTTTATCGCCTCAACAAAATCAATTCCTTCGATCTCCATCAAAAATTTTATTGCGTCTCCTCCGGCCCCACAACCAAAACATTTATATAGTCCCAACTCCTCATTGACCATAAAAGATGGTGTCTTTTCACCATGGAAAGGGCACAGTCCCTTATGATGTCGTCCGGCTTTTTTTAAAGAGACATACTGCCCAACCAGAGCTACGATATCTGTCTTTTGTTTAATTTCTTCTACTTGATCCATTACAAAAACTCTATTCTATTGATAACCGATTTTACCTTATGACCTTTACTTCTGATACACCTATCTCATTTACGCCTTTGCTTTTCTCATTATACTTATCGGCAGTTCCACAAACACCTTTGTTCCTTTCCCCTCAGTGGACTTTATCCATATTTTACCTCCATGATTTTCCAGCATACTTTTCACTACATATAGACCCAAGCCTGATCCGGGAACATCTTTGGATACGTTGTCGCCTCTAAAAAACCTCTGAAATAATTTCTTCTTTTGATTCTCCGGAATTCCCACTCCATGGTCTATCACCACCAAAACGATCTTTTTCTTTAATCTTTTGGCTATCTTAATATCTATTCTAGAACCGGATGGTGAATACTTAATTGAATTATTAATAACGTTCCCAAATATCTGGATAAGCTGTGTTTCATCTCCCTCCATACAAATATCTTTCGGTATCTTATCCACTCCAAATATTCTTATCTTTTGTTCCTCGATTAATCCCATTTGATCATCGATCGCTTTTTCCAAGATCATTCTTATTCCTATATCCCTAACCATTAAAATCTTCAATTTACCCGATTCGATCCTCGATACTTGCAAGAGATCATTGACTAGGTTGATCAACCTTTCGTTACTTTCTTTAATTCTTTTTACATAATTGACTAAATCGTCTTTTTTTAGCTTATCCACCTGATCAATTATCAGCTCCACAAACCACTTGATCCCCGTTAACGGTGTTCTGAGTTGATGGCTGGCCAACGATATAAAATCTGTCCTCATCCTATCCGTACTTCTTTCTTGTGTCGCATTCCTGCCAACGATTACTCCACCCATCAACTTTCCATTATTCAAGATTGGTGAATATTTTCCCTCCACCGGAATTTTTTGCTTGTCGGCAGTTAACAGCAATCCATCACCTCTCTCAAGTTCGGTCTCTTTTGTAAAATCGAAAGTCTCTTCCGGAAACATTTGTTCACCTCTTTTTTCTGAAAGAATTACTATTTTATCTCCAAATTTGCTACCGATAAGCTGAGATTCCTTATATCCACTTAGTCTTTCCAGAGCCTTATTTATCAAAATTATCCTGTTTTTATCATCCACTACGCAAACGGCATCGCTCATATTCATCAGTACAGCACTTAATTGATTCCTGCTCTTTCTTAAGTCCTCTTCTACTTTCTTTAAAGATGTTATGTCCTCCAATGAGATTACATGGTTTACTATCTTGCCTCTTTCATCTCTCACCAAAGAGACATTTACTTTACCCCAAATTATTTCCTTATCTTTTGTTACGTATCTTTTTTCCAAATTAATAGTGGCAATTTTCCCGGACTGTAATCTTCTCACTTCCCCTACGCTCTCAAGTAGATCGGCCGGGTAAGTAATGTCCTTAAAAGATTTCTTTTTTAACTCTTCTTCGGAATACCCCAACAACTTACAAAAAAACGGATTTGCTTGGGTAAATACGGCGGTCTCGTCGGTCAACGCTATTCCGTGTCTGGTATTTTCCAGAATTGATCTTAGTTTTTCTTTTTCTTCAATTAGTTTAATTTCAACTTTCTTTCTTGCTGAAATATCCCTGATGATAGCCCACATCGACTGAGGTTTCCCATTTTCGTCCCTTATTAAATATGTCCTAAGCTCCACCGGGAATATACTTCCATCTTTTCTTCGATACTCTTTTTCATACAGATCGGTAAAACCGGTTTTTAGTAGTTGTTCATTAATGATCTTCCTTTCAAGTTTGTGCCATTTTTTAGGTGTCAGATCCACATAAGTCATTTTTTTAAGCTCTGACCCTTTATAACCAACCATCTTTGCGTATATATCATTGAACTCAATGATCCTACCGTCCATTGAAACAATCACAAAGGCATCCAACATATTGGCGATCAAATCTCTATATTTCTGTTCAGACTTTTTGAGAGCCAGCTCGTTCTTTTTTCTTTCGGTAATATCTTGTATCGTACCGAGCATCTGGTTCACACCCCCGCTTTTATTAAAAATTAAGTCACCTAACCCATGAACCCATCTGGTCTCTCCATCACTTATCCTGACTATTTTGTATTCTTTGTCAAATCTTTCTCTATTTCCCAATACCTTACCGATAAAATAGTCTTCCATTTCTTTTCTTTGATCCGGAGAAACTATCTTTATCCAGTTTTTAACATTTCGTTTGTATTCTTTATCAATTCCAAAAATCTTATCCAAAATAGGTGAACTTGTCCAAGTCCCTGTTTGAGCATTGAAAATATAAGACCCCAAACCTGCTACCTTTTGGATTTGATTACAAAAATACTCTTTCTTTTTAAACAATTCTTTAATTTGTTCGTCCTCAACCACCTGGCTGTTTTTTTGCACAACATCCAACGCAATTCCTCGATAATTGGAACCACGTACTCCCATGTAACAATTCTAACACAGCCGTATGTCGCCTCAATACAAGATGGAATTAAATATATTTCTTGACTATCTCCGGGACATCCTTAATGTCTATATTAGCTTTGACTATATAGTCTTTGGCCCCCATCTTCATTCCTTCTTCGATGCTTGTCTCCTGTTCAAAATTAGTTAAGATCACTACCGGAGTGTCTTTTAATTCGTCATTTGCTCTTAGGCCTTTTAGAACTTCAAAACCGTTCTTAATCGGTAACAAAAGGTCTAGCAAAATAAGATCAGGTTTGACACTTACTATCATTTTGTCTGCTTCTGCTCCATCGGTCGCGATCTGTATATCGTAACCTTTGTCCGAAAGAGACAAACTAAGGGCATTTGCTAACACGGTATCGTCCTCCACAATAAGAATTTTTTTATTCATTATTATTTATTATAAATGGTAATTCAACATACACATTAGTGCCTTTCCCTTCCTTAGATTCTAACCATATTTTACCCCCATGATTTTCCAGTAAGTTCTTAACGATGTATAGACCCAAACCTGATCCGGGAATATATTTGGAAACGTTATCTCCTCTGAAAAATCTTTCGAATAATCTTTTCTGCTGATCTGCAGGAATACCCGCTCCTTCATCTTTGATACTTATTAATATTTTCTTTGAATTCTCTTCTCTAATATCTATCCAAACGTGTTTTCCGTCTTCGGAATACTTTATCGCATTGTCAATGATATTACCAAAAATCTGTAACAGCTGAGTTTCGTCACCTTCAATTTTATAGTCTTTTATTTTTGACAAACCAATTATCTTCATTTTTTTATCGCCGATTATTTTGTCATGGTCATTCAACACAGTACTTAATATTTTTTTGATCGAAATTTGTTTAGTTACTTCCCGTGTCATCTTTCCCGATTCAATTCTGGACACATTTAACAGATCATTAACCAGCTGGATCATTCTCTCATTACTTTCTCCCACTTTCTCAATGTATTCTTTAACCTGATTTTTTGGAATATTATCAAAATGATCTTGCAACAATTCCACAAACCATTTGATACCCGTCAATGGCGTCCTAAGCTGGTGACTGGCTAAAGAAACAAATTCCGTCCTCATTCTATCCAACTCTCTTTGTCTTGTGACGTCTCTAATCACCCCAACGGCCAGGATTACTTCCCCTCTTTCATTTTTTATGGGTGAACCCACTCCATCTATCGCCACCCTAGTTCCGTTCTTTCTCACTAAATATCCATTACCGGAAGGTAATCCCCGATCCCCGGATTCAAATAATGTTTTTGGTATATCCAAAACTTCTTTCCCTGATTCCTCATAATAGAACTTCAGCTTATCTTTGTATCTATGGCCTATTAACTCTTTTTCCGTAAAGCCACTCAAATCCTCCATAGCCTTATTCACCATAACCAATTTAAGTTTGTTATCTACTACGAAAACTGCATCAGCCATGCCCTCAACTATTGCTTCCAACTTCTTCTTTTCAACCTCAATATCGGCTTTTTGTTCTGCCAGCATTTTTTCGGCTTCTTTAATTCTTGAAATATCGAAGGCATAGATTCTGATTGTATTTGATGGATCGGTCAAAGTAATTGCCTCCGAAAAATAGCTTCCGTCTATTTCAATTTCTCTCCTAATTGATTTTCTACTATCCTGGTTCAGCTTGACGATTATTTCATCGATATCTTTGGGAATAAATGATTTTGATTTTTCCTTGCCGACTGTCTTTTCCCATCTTTCATACGTTGGATTTTTATAGATAATTTTCTTATTTTTATCCATTTCCAAAATTGGCATAGGGTTAAGTTGAGGAAACGAAGCTAATCTTGATATTTCAGCCTCATATTCTTTTCTCACCGTTATGTCTTGGAAAACCGTTACAAAACTTTTTTTGGACAAGCCGAAAGCTGAAATATGAAAATGTTTGTTTAACGGTTCAAAATATACATCAAAAGAAAATGGTCTACCTGTTCTGATTGTGCCGTAATATTCTTCCAAGTAAGGTGCCTTTTTTGTTCTATATAAATCAGTTGCCATTTTACCGATAGCGTCATCTTTTTTGATTGTTGTATTTATTGAAAAAGCATCATTTACATCTAAAATCTTGTAGTTTATTGGTTCGCCGTTTTTGTTAAAAATCACTTCGTGGATAGCAACTCCCTCAACCATTGAGTTAAACAAACTATGGAAAAGAGATTCACTTTCGGCCAAAGCCTTTTCATATTTCTTCTTATCGGTGGTATCAAACATGAAAGCTTCAAAACCAATAATTCTGTTTCCTCCATATACCGGATTTGCATGATACGTAAAATAACCTATCGAACCATCACTATTCATTCTGGGAAACTCACCCGACACCGATTGGCCACTGAGCAATTTATCCACAATTTCTTTTGCTTTATTTTCTTGTCCTTTTACCTGGAATACATCGTATTTTTTCCCCATAACATCGTCAATAGAATCATATTTATACATTTTTAGCCACGCGTTATTCACGAAAACGATTTTTCCTTCACTATCCATCCGGAAATAAGCTGCGTTTGTTTGTTCGATTACCTCTTTGTACTTGATCTCACCTTCGCTAATCTTTTTCTGAGCTAATGTTTTTTCGGTGTAAATAAAAATACCTACAACTATTACATAAAGCCAACCTTTGTAAGTTTGTAAAGCTAAATTTAATTCCGGATCTGGAACCAATAGAGCCACTAGTCTGTCCGACACTACGATCCAAAGAAAACTAAAGAATAAATATATAAATAAAACTTTTTTAGTCGAATTAAACCAACGATTCTTTGTCGTAGGCATGTAACAATTCTAACATCTATGGAATCTTAATGAAACATTACCTCTTGTTTTTTGTAAACACTATTTTCTTTGACAATAACTCTGCCAATATAATTATTACTACTGAAATTATCCACAAGAAAAACAATTGTTTTGTCAAATTATTTTCTCTGATTTCCACTTCTCTTAGTGATCTACCGGCCACCACAAACCCATTATTGTTTCCCTTATAGTATTTCACCACAATAGCCTGTCTTACTCCCACGGACGGCTGCCAGGTCACTCTATCCTC
Organism: Patescibacteria group bacterium; assembly: GCA_036391475.1. Classification (GTDB taxonomy): domain Bacteria; phylum Patescibacteriota; class Microgenomatia; order UBA1400; family MFAQ01; genus CAIQPO01. The sequence goes on from DASVZW010000075.1 coordinate 13,216, forward strand.
AACATGACTTCTCGTATACTCCAACACTCCGGCTGGTATTGTAGGGACGTTCCCGTTAAACCTCGCCGACGAGAACTTTAAGGTACCGGTATTGTCATATACCATTACATAAGGCGATAGACTTTTATCAATGTCAACCAGTTTTAATCCGGTAAAGATACTAAGTGATTCTCCACTGGATAACTGTTCGCTATAGTCTTCTGCCATCTGAACTTGCGGATCGTTGGCCCCCTGTCTCAAGATTTGCTGATACGCAAAATATATTACTCCATAAGAAAGTGTTAAAACTAATACCGCAAAAAGGATTCCTGTTATCCATTTCCAGTCCCCACTTACTTTATTTCCGGCCATGTATTAATTCTAACCCATTTCAAAAATAAAAATCCGGAAATTATCGTCTGTGCGGAGGGGGCGGGATTCGAACCCGCGGTATCTTGCGATACGGAGGTTTAGTAAACCTCTGCACTAGGCCGCTATGCGACCCCTCCAAGTGAGCAAACAAGAGATATTATCTCAGACTTACGAGCGCGGAGGCGAGCATATCGAAGATATGCGACCCCTCCAAGTGAGTAAGGTAGAGATATTATCTCAGACTTACAAGATCGACCAGAGAGCGGAGGGGGCGGGATTCGGACCCGCGAGTGCCGAAGCACACTTGCTTTCCAAGCAAGCGCCATAGACCACTAGGCGACCCCTCCATTAGAATTACTTCCAAAAACCTTGTCAATTATACCCTGCAGCTTCAAAAAATGCTCCTTATGACTATACCTTATTTTAATTATCCCGAACTTACTTGGCTTAAATCTCCCATTTTTAGACCCAAAGACCATTGTTTTTTTGAAACCTATCAAAAGGAATGTCTGTAATTCTCGACCAGTAATTCAATGTCGAATCTTTATCAATATCATCATATATGAAGAGCTGAGCTTTAATTCTTTCTTCAACTGGGTGAATTACCTTCCTCAAAAATTTCAGAAACATCACGATCATTCTGGCATCCGTATTGGTAAACTCAATAGCATAAATATACCCTTTATTCGTTTTTCTCATTTTTGTACCTTCACCCAAATACAACGCCGCACCAATTAATTCCAAATCGTGTATACAAAATTCCATATTTTAAGACTAACAAAACCCGAATAAAAAATCAATATTAACGGCTTCTACGATATAAGTAGGTCTATTAATTCTTGAATTTTGATCGTGTCTGCCGGAACTTCACCCTCACGGTAAACAGACCAAGGACTTGGCATCCAAGCCGTTTTCATCCCTAGGCTGGCAGCTGAAAGAATATCCCCTTTAAGATTATCCCCGACCACCATACACCTTCTCGGTTGAACATCGATCATTACGGCTCCCTGCAACCAATGTTCCGGTTTTTTCATTTTGTTTTCATCCGCAATTACTACCGCGTCGAAATAATCCCAGAGCCCCAGTCTATCCATTTTCCAATTTGTCCATTCAACATTTGCGTGCGTAACCAATGCCGTCTTAAGTCCGATTTCCTGAAATATTTTCAAACTTTCTACTGCGCCGGATCTCATCCTTGGCTCGGTAACATAGATTTTCTTCAATATCGGCAAACTCTCTAAAATCACCTCTTTGCCGGAAAGGTGTTTCTCCGCAAGCGTAGCCACCACGTTATCCCATCTTTTTGGGCTCACCCCTGAGTTCAAATATTCACGGTCATTAATTTCACTTAGGTCCTTCGCGAAGATCTCTTTATCAATACCCGTCAGAGATGACACTTGGACTGCGTACTCCTCCATATATCTTCTGAAAATTTCACTTGTATAGATCAAGGTATCATCCAGATCTACCAGCACCCCGTCCACACCCCACCTTGAGAATTTTTCCTTCGCTATTCCAAACAATGGATCTCTTTCGATTAGATTCATGCCCAATCATACAACATTAGTCAAATTGTGTACCTGGTGGGAATTCAATTTACTCTTAATAAACTTCTATCCCTTGAGGATTGATGTTTATTTCACCAAAAGTAAATTGGATTTGACGGAGGTGCGACGGCACCGAGTCGCGGTCTGAGGCAATTCAGCAGAATTGACCGAAGACTCGGACCCACAGTCTTTCCCTTCGGAGGCTCTGAAAATCTGATCCTTCAAAATATCCCTTGCGGAGATTTTGAGGACCAGATCAGATTTGAAGAGAGACAAAACAACGGCTGGTTGTTTTGGCAGGGGTGAATAAATAATCAGCAGATAATTTATGAACACAATGAGAAATAGGTTTTTGTGTACCTGGTGGGAGTCGAACCCACAATCTTTCCCTTCGGAGGGGAATGCTTTATCCAGTTAAGCTACAGATACAAACTGGTTTATTTTACAGTCAATTAGACGCCAAGAAAGCCTCTTTTTCTCGGCAAAAGGGCGGAGGGTACAGGGGTTGAACCTGTTAGAGCTTTCGCTCATTGGTTTTCGAAACCAACGCATTACCGTCCTGCCCACCCTCCAAACGTAAAGTGAGCCCGGTGCGATTCGAACGCACGACCTACAGTTCCGCAAACTGTTGCTCTATCCAGCTGAGCTACGGACTCATAATACCGTTTTATCCGGCACAGCCTGTATTTTACCTCATCTAGCCTGAAATATCCTCATTCAAGGGGAATTTTCTCCCCTAACCACTTAACCACGTTGTCGCTCCAACTTGGCTTCGGTACTTGAAAAGCCACGTACTGTATCATTATTTTTTTTATTTCATCTTCATCTTTCTTATTTACTACAAAAATTATCTGCCATGGAATCTTGTTTATAGACACTCTCAAAAGTCTGCTTCCCCACTTGTCTTCAAACCAAAAGTAATTCATTTCTTCCCAACGATAAGTACCTTCATTTGTCCTAATTCCCCAGCTTGTCAAAGCATACTCAACTTCTTTGGCTGGTAACCGGTTCATTGACCACATCATAAATACCACAGCCCACACCAAAATCACCGGCAAAAGTCCTTCAATAAAGAACAGGATCACACTTACCAAAAAGGCCAAAACTATCACTGTACTATAAAAATCTTTTGACCAGGTTTTATTTGGTCTATCCATCGCTTGCCACTGGAATAATACTTTTTCTTCCATCAAATAATCTTAGCACAGCTACCCTGGCTTTTATAAAATATTGAACGAATAAATCGACAGGTCCATTTGTCCTTGTACTTGAGAATAATTCGAATCTAAAGCCAAACCCGTAGTTACATATACTTTATCGTTGACCACGGCGATGAGCAACATATCCCTGAATTTAATTCCTCCTCTAGTAAAAGAACCTCTTATCACTTCCATCGGTCTGCCCGAAACAGTAATCGTTCTTTGTTCTGTAACGGTAAAGTTTTCCAGATCTGTCTTTAAATTGGCCAGGTAGAGTTGGGTATAACCATCGACGGCAAAATTATTTGCCGGACCGGTCATAACATTGATATTCGCTTTGTATGTCAAATTCCCTTCGGTTGACGCCTCAGGCGCAAAGAAAAAAACCGGTGCTCCTAATTTTCCACTGGTATCTACTGTCCAGTCCTTTGGTGGACTGATCCGGTAACCCTCTTTTACGTTTTTATACTCAGGGCCCATGATATCAGGAGTTTCCAGGGGCACTACATTTGGCGGCAATGTCGGAGTTAGCTCAATGTTGGCACTCTCCGTCGCCACATTCGTCGGACTACTTAACCAAGGAATGTTAAATGGCAAGTTAATTGGCCTATTGGTAATTTTCAATAAAGCAATTGCACCACCCAAAGCCAAAACCAAACCCAATATTGTTAGGCCAATAGCTTGAAGGACTCCTCCCTTTTTGCTCTGAGTATTCTTTACCGGTTGTTGCCCTCTTACAATAATATCTAAAGCCTCGGTAATTTCCGACAAGCCATATCCTTCCAACAATAAATTATTTTTTATCACCCCTTCATCAATTCCGGCTTTGATCTTTTCTTTTACTTCACCCAACAGCTTATCGGTAACCATATATCCAGTTTACACGAAACAAAGCCTCTCCTTACTCAAGCTTAAGGTCTTGCGGAGACATTACCCTATAACTTGTCATTTTACCCACTCTCGGCTATAATTTCCCCATTCGTACACTACCATAAGTCAAAGGAGGCCAAAATGACCTGGATAGATGACGCCAAAAAGATCAGTAAAGAAATCGAACAGACTGAAAAACAAAACGTCGCCGACAAACAACTAGCCGCGCAGATTGAATTCAACCGACTTCATGGAATTTTTTGTCAAAAAATTGCACCTTACAAACAAGCCCTAGATATAATCATCGAAAAATCAAAAGATCAGGGATTGGAAATTCTGGATCCTAAGGAAGGCTACTTCATTAGTATGGGAGACCAGGAATCATCAATTTTGTCAAAAGAGGGATGGACCAATGCTGGACTCTATAATGATTCTTATCAAATTGCTTGGTCATACCGTTGGGAAATTAAACCACCAAATGATATTAAGCAATTGAAACCGTTTTTAGACAATGTAATCATTGATTTGAGCATCTTAATAATCAAAAAACATCCAATTGTTAAAAAAGGGGTTTTCAAAAAACATGATGAGGAAGATTTATCCACTTGGATGACAACTTATGAACCCATTATGTGTGTAAAAACTACCTACGAAACTAGAACGGTTGAAATCCAAGATCTTGAGAGATCTATCAAAGAATGGCTCGTAAAAATTTACAGCAAGTGATATTAGCAGGGCATACGCCCTGCTTTTTTGTGAAAAAATTGGCGGAGACGGTGGAATTCCCCTCAGTAAAATTCAATAGAGTTTTCTTCGGGACCTGTCTCGCCGAAACCATTACAGGTTCGACTCCGACCTTCGAATCCTCACTATTGGCATAAAAAATAAACACACAAGGCGGTTATTTTTTTCTGCGGAGACGGTGGGATTCGAACCCACGAAGCTCTTGCGA
>DASVZW010000076.1:0-4191 GCA_036391475.1 Patescibacteria group bacterium
AACTAAGATATCGTTTGGACCAACCACTGACCCGATGGCGATGACGCCGTCGGGGCCAAGGTTTTTGAGATCGGCTTCGGAAACGTTGGGGATATCACGGGTGAGCTCTTCGGCTCCGAGCTTGGTATCCATAACGTCACAGGTGTGTTCGTTGATGCTGATGGAAGACAGTAAATCTTCTTTAACACATTTGTCGGAAACAACGATAGCATCTTCATAACCCAGACCTTCAAAGGAGGCGTAGGCGATCAAAAGATTTCGACCAAGAGCGAGTTCACCATTTTCAGCGGCAGGACCGTTGATGATGATATCTCCAACTTTGACCTGATCACCAACCTCAGCCATAGGAGTCTGGTTGTAAGAGGTACTTTGTGAAGAACGTTGGTATTTTCTTAAGTTGTAGGTTTCGACACCCTTGTTGATCTCGATGTAACCGTATTCATAAGGAGAGATCTCGTCAATGGCTTTCTTGGCATCGGCATCAGAAAGTTTGATACTGATGTGATCCGAGTCGGCGGCAATGACTTCACCGGCGTGGCGGGCACGAACGACCCAACCCATAGCCTCGGCGACAGAACCTTCCATACCGGTTCCAACGATAGGAGCCTCAGGTTTAACTAAAGGTAGAGCCTGAGTAAGGTGGTGAGTACCCATAAGAGCACGAGTACCATCGTCATGCTGTACGAAAGGAATCAAAGAAGCAGAAGTTCCGACCACTTGGCGAGGAACAACGTCGATGTACTGAATCATGGTGGCGTCAACTTCAATGAACTTTCCTTGATAACGAGCAGGAACCCATTTTTCATCGATTAGGTCGCCATCGCGCTTGATCCAAGCATGAGTGACATAAACGTCTTCTTCGTCATCGGCGGCAAGATAAACGATCTCGTCGGTGATACGCATAGCAGTCTTACCACCTTTGGTAACTTTCTCAACTTTAAGGTAAGGAGATTCCAGGAAACCATAATCGTTAACGTGAGTGTATAGAGCCAAGTAGGTAACCAAACCAATGTTTGGACCTTCAGGAGATCTAACAGGACAAATACGGGAGTATTGAGAAGAGTGAATGTCACGCATGGAGAAACTGGCACGTTCACGGGTGATACCACCAGGACCCATAACGGAGATACGTCTCAAGTTATCGATCTCGGACAAGGGATTGACCTGATCAAGAATAGAGGAAAGTCTGTTTCTTCTGAAGAACTCAGTGATGGCAGAAATAATTGGACGAGGATTAACAAAAGCGGCGGGGGTAGGAAGTTCATCCGGCTTGGCTAAGGACATTTTTTCCTTGATAGAACGCTCCAAACGGAGTAAACCAACTTTGAAGGCGGTTTGGTTGACCAATTCTCCGACACAGCGCAAACGACGGTTGGCCAAGTGGTCGATATCATCGACTTTACCCTTACCATGTTGAAGATTGATCAAGTAACGGATGGTGCCAATGAAGTCGTCGACGGTTAAGGTCGAGTGTTGTTTGTCGATAGGAGTGGAGAGTCCAAGTTTGCGGTTGAGCTTGTAACGGCCGACCAAACCTAGGTTGTAGCGGCGAGAGTCGAAGAACATTTGGTGGAGAAGAGCTTTGGCGTTGTCGAGAACGGCCGGCTCACCGGGGCGGATCTTCTGGTAGAACTCCAAGAGAGCTTCTTCGGTGTTGGTGCTAGTGTCTTTTAAAAGGGTAGTAGCGATATATGGGTGATCTTTGTCGGTGTCGACGTCGGCAAATAGTGCCTGAATTTGATCATTGTCGGCGTAACCTAAAGCGCGGATAAGAGTGGTGGCGGAAACTTTACGGTGACGGTCGATGCGAACGGAAAGATGGTCGTTTCTACTGACCAAAACTTCCAACCAGGAACCACGCATGGGACGGATCTCTGCCTGGTGTAAGGCACGGCCGGAATGAGGATCGACTTCTCTAGTGAAATAAACACCGGGAGAGCGGACCAGCTGATTTACGACGACACGTTCAACACCGTTGATGATAAAAGTACCGGTGGTGGTCATCATGGGAATATCTCCCAAGAAAATTTCCTGTTGCTGAGTGGCTTTGGAATGGAGGTTGGTTAATTTGACGGTAGCCCAGAGAGGAGCTTCAAAAGTAACGCCTTTTTCGATTGATTGTTTGGGGGTGATTTTGGGAAGACCGACACGGGAGGAAAGAAATTCGAACTCAAAAACTTTTCCGGTGAAATCTTTTATGGGGTTAAGCTCTTGGAGGGACTCCTTTATTCCCTCTTCTAAAAATTGTTTATAGGAGTCTAGCTGGATCTTGGTTAAGTTCAGCTCTTCTAATTTTGGGGAAATCTTTCCCCAATTTTCGCGTTTGGTTTGTTTAATCATCCGTTTATATTGGTATTTTTTGGGCAGAATTAATAGCAATGCGCAAACGTACAAAAACCTGACCGTGAAAAGGCCAAGTTTATAGCAGTGGTGCAAGTATATCTCGAATCGAGGCTATCTGTCAACAGGGTCTTTTGAGTAATTTGAGGTTCCAACAGCAACCCATAACTCATATTTTTGTTCTATTATCGGTTATTATGGACAGGATTTTTTTAAATAGGTACAAATATTTCTATTGTGTTCTTCAATGGTGTTGGCAAAATGAATTTGACCGGTATTGTCGTGGAGATAAAACCAGTAACTATTTTTTGCAGGTTTGAAAGCAGCTTTCAAGCTATCACGGCCAGGATTGGAGATGGGAGTAGGAGGCAAACCGGGATTTAAATAGGTGTTGAAAGGTGATTTTATCTTAAGGTCGGAAGGGGTAAGGTTTTTTGGCCACCATTCACAGTCGAGTTTTTTGCACCGGGCGGTAGCTATAGCGTATTGGACAGTAGCATCAACCTGAAGCGGCCAACCGGCATTAAGACGGTTTTGGAAGACTCCGGCGACGTCCGGCATTTCGGTAGCATTGGCAGCCTCTCTTTCAAGCAGTGAGGCAAGAATGGTGACTTCTTGAAGCTTGTTTGAAGGGATCTGAAGATCTCCGGTGACCTGAATATATTTGTCGTGTAAACGACTGATAATGGAGTCGGTGTCGGTTTTTGGGTCAAACTCGTAAGTGTCGGGAAATAATTGTCCCTCCAGATCTTTAGTCTTGGCGACAAAAGCGTTGGGGTCGAAAACCATACCTGGGTTAATATTTTGGAAGGCAGCAAATAAAAGATTAGCAATTTCTTGTCGTCTCAAACCTTCCTGGATAGTAACACGGACTTCTTTGGCGGTAGCTCGGGTAAGTTTCAGAGCAATCTCGCCCATGGCCATGTTAGGAGATAGTTGGAAGTAACCGGCTTGGATCTTGTTGGTAATTCCCAATCGGATGACGGTAATCTTAAAAGCCGTCCGGGAACGGATAAGTTTTTGAGCGCTTAAATTTTGGCTAATTTTATCGATACCGTCGCCGGCCTTAACCTGAAATTCCACTGATGGAAGTTTTTCATTGGTGACGGCACGAGTGGCTTCAAAATACCAGCCCAAGGCGCCAACGATAATAATAATGATAGCTATTAAAAATCTTTTGAACATTTTTTAGACCTCACTAAGCAAAGCTCGACGGTAAGTATTTTTCTTTGGGTCGTGGATAAAGATACGTCCACATTTACAAGTGACCTGTTCAAAACCCTTTATTTTACTTGAAGGTTGAACTTGGCCATTGGCTAGTGGAGTGCCGCAACCAACACAAGAGCCTCTGGAAAGAAGCCATGCTTGGACTGGGGCGATGATGTTTTTAAACATTAAGTAGATTGTAGCAAATTGATAATAAATTTTGGATTAACTATCAAGATACTCCTGTAGTATAAGGGCAGCAGCAGTTTGATGCTCACCTTTTTTTATTTGAATTGAGTTCTTGCCCGATTGTTTCATTTTTGATTGGGCGATCTTTGAGCTTAGGTCTTCAGGAAACAAAATAACTTCGCCGGCGTAAATTTTTTCAATTCTATCTTTTAACTGTCTAGCATAAAGAAGTAAAGGGCCATGATCCGGCTGACCGATAACTACTTTTTCAGGATTGAGCCGGGCAATAAAAGGAGTCAGCTTGCCGACAAGTTTATCAATATCCCGTTCAAAAATCGTATCCAAAGGCTCGGCCAAAATTCCCTCTTCCGATATGGCTAATCCGGTGTGGGCGGTGCCGGGATCAATGCAAAGAATTATTGGCATGTGTGTATTATACGAATTAATTTTTGACGA
>DASVZW010000077.1:0-1560 GCA_036391475.1 Patescibacteria group bacterium
TTATCAGTCCGGTGAGGACGGCAATAATTCCAATAACTACCAACAACTCGATTAACGTAAAGCCTTTGTTAATATTTTTCATAATTATTTAATGGTTAAGCCGGATTCCGTAACTTTATAATTGCACAGGGGAGTGGATGCTCCATTTAGTCCACAGGAAACTCCCCAATCGGTAGAGACTCCGTTAATGTCCTTCTTGGTATCTTTATCGTTCGTATTTTCCAGAGCAGCGTACAAGGCAAAGCCTTCATCATTCGACCCGGTTGCAGCCGTGTGTTCGTAACGATAAAACCTGTTCACCGATGGGTCTACCGGATAACTCGAAAGAAGGACAATATCCTCCAAATTTCTAAAGTAGTGAAATTTACCCGAATCAGGACAGGCGCTGAAGTTGACATCATTAGGCAATTGCATACACCCCATGATCTCATTATTCGTTCCTGCGTCCGGATACACCCCCCAGTCACCTCTAAACTGTTCCAAGGCCTTCACTAAATTCGATATATCACTTTTCCTTTGAGCATCCCTTCCACGGTTAAGACTGGCTGCAAAAGAGACCAAACCTATGGCCGACAATATCCCAATGATGGCGATAACCAATAATAATTCAATCAGGGTGAAACCACCATTTCTTTTTACCATTAGGTTCATTACAACTTCATTGTAACATCCCTATATACCAACTCCAAATGCCTCCTCCCCAAACCAATGCCAATACTGTACCTACCACCAAAAAGGGACCAAAGGGGATTGTTTGAGACATCTTTTTTTTTCCGAGAGAAATTAAAATCACTCCCAAAACCGAACCAATAGCAAAGGACAAAAAGACACCAATTAATATCTTCGGCCATCCGAGTAAAAGACCCAGAGAGGGGGATAAGAAGATATCGCCTTCACCCATACCATCCACTCCTTTTATCCACCGGGTGATCCTTTGCAAAAACAAGAAAAATGCCGCCAACGACAGTCCCGACAGCAATGCCAGGCCAAAGTCCAAGACAGTCATTTGGCCAAACGCCGCCAGACTAATTCTGTATAACAAGACAAGACTCAATAATGTTAGATTTACCGATAGGGGAATCACTCCATAAAGCAGATCTGTCATAAATATGGTCAACAATATCATTCCAACTGCCAGCCAAAATATTGGCTGAACAACTTGCCAAGGATTACCAAACAAATGAAAAAAACTAGAACCGACCAAATACCACCAAACAAATAAAATTCCGGTAGCCAATTCTATTGCCGGATATCTCCAGGAAATCTTTTTGTGACAATTAGCACACCTTCCCCTTAGCCAGATAAAAGAGAGTAGGGGAATGTTGTATTTCCAAGGAATCGTTTTTTTACATTTTGGGCAGATCGATCTGCCTTTTGCCGGAGAAATGCCATGGGATGTTCGCCAAATCACTACATTCAAAAAACTACCCCAAACCAAACCCATCACAAAGATAAAAATAATTACCAACAACATGTTCTTATCTTATCAGAATTAAATATCGAAATAGATTCAAAAAAATCCGCCGTTTGGCGGATTTTTTCCTTTAATTCCTTTTGCGT
>DASVZW010000078.1:0-3379 GCA_036391475.1 Patescibacteria group bacterium
ATTATGAGATCATGGCCAGTATGGGCCACGTCCGTGACTTGCCTGAGAGTAAATTGGGCTTGGAAATCGCCGAAAAAGGTGAGGGTCATTTTGAGTTCAAACCCGAGTACGCCATCATGAAAGGGAAAAATGAGCAGGTAAATAAGCTTAAAAAGGCGGCCGGCAATGCCACCGAAGTTATACTAGCATCAGATCCCGACCGTGAAGGAGAAGCGATCGCTTGGCATGTAGCCAGTATCTTGTCCGAGAAAAAAACCAAAAAGCCGCTGGAATTTAAGAGAATTGCTTTCCATTCGATAACAAAGGAAGCGATTTTAGATGCCTTGGAACATCCAAGAGAAATCGATATGAATTTGGTGGATGCTCAGCAAGCCAGAAGATTTTTAGATAGATTGGTCGGTTACAAACTATCACCAATACTCTGGAAAAAAGTCCGCCGTGGTTTGTCTGCCGGAAGAGTTCAGAGTGTAGCAGTAAGGTTAATAGTTGAGAAGGAGAGAGAAATCGATAAATTTGTACCAATTGAATATTGGCAAATTAAAGTCTTGGTAGCAAATGACAAAGGGGAGGAATTTTGGGTTGAGTTGGCGAAGATCAAAGCTAAAAAAGCCATAGTCAATAATGGTGAAGATTCCAAAAAAATTGTTTCCGATCTAAATGAGGCCAAGTATTTGGTAAAGGATGTTATCAGAACCGAGAGAAAAACAGTTCCTCACCCGCCTTTTAAAACTTCCACTTTGCAGCAATCGGCGGCAAATGTTTTGGGATGGTCAGCCAAGAGAACAATGAATGTGGCACAAAAACTTTACGAACAAGGTGACATTACTTATCACCGTACCGATTCCTTTAACTTGGTTGAAACCGCCGTTTCTCAAATAAGAGATGAAATAGTAAAACTCTACGGTCAAGAGTTTTTAAATAAAGAAGCGAGACTATACAAAGTCGGAGGTAAGGTGGTGGCACAGGAAGCTCATGAGGCAATAAGGCCTACCCATTTTGAAGTGACTCCGGAACAATACCATGGACAAGAACAAACAGCTACCGATCAAGCAAAACTTTACAGTTTGATTTGGAGAAGAACTGTGGCTTGTCAGATGGCTGATGCGGTTTATGACGACACAAAAATAGTAGTAGAAGCAGGGGACTATGAATTGACGGCAACCGGTGAGGTGGCAAAGTTTGAGGGTTGGAGAATTCTTTTTAAGAAGGATAAGGAAGCCGAGATTTTGCCATTGGTAGAAACTGGAGATGCCTTGGTAAAGAAGCAAATCAAAAGCGACCAAAAATTTACTCAACCTCCGGCCAGATACAATGACGCATCATTAATAAAAGAATTAGAAAAAAGAGGAATTGGCCGTCCGTCAACATACGCAACGATCATTTCGACTATTCAAGATAGAAGATACGTTGAACAAAAAGATAAAAAGTTTTATCCGACTTCAATCGGTATCGCCGTAGTCGACTTTTTGATGGAACATTTTCCAAAAGAAATGGATTATGAGTTCACTGCAAAGATGGAAGACAGTCTTGATGACATAGCAAACGGCAAAACAAAATGGGAAGAAATGCTGAGTAAATTTTGGGGAGAGTTCAAGGATAAATTGGTCAAAGTTGATAAAGAAAGTGCCAGGGTGGGAGTTCCTACAACTTCTACCGGTATAAAGTGTCCGCTTTGTGGAATTGGCGAAGTGGTAGTGCGTGACGGAAAATTCGGGAAATTCTATAGTTGTAATAGATATCCCGAATGTAAATACACCGCTCCATATATTGAATATGTAGAGGGGGTCGTCTGTGAAAAGTGCGGTAAGAGGGTAGTAGTCAAAAAAACCAGGACCGGTAAGGAATTTTATGGTTGCGAAGACTACCCAAACTGTACTTGGGCAAGTTGGCATAAACCGGTAGCCAAGACGGAAGAAAAGGTGGAAGAGCTCACCGAAGAGGAATTGGAGTAAAATACGGTAGTTTCAACCGAACCTTAACTATTCCAAGTCTTTAGGAGGAAAAATGTCCGAATCTAAGATGAGTTTCTCGCTGCCCGGTAGCGCTGTAATCCCCACGGAACAGGCTTTGGTGATGTCATCGATTCCCGATGGTTACAAAGTCGAACTGAGCCTGGATGGTGGATATTTTATTTATCCCTGGGGTATGTCGGCGGCTCACCCGATCGGGCGGGTGGATATGATTAATGGTGAGCTGATCTTCGTTTTATTCGAGGGTAATAATTTTTCAAAGCCATTTATGTCGGCGCTGGCAAAGAAATTTCCGGCATACGACCCGGAAAGAATTGTTTGGGCGGTCTTTTTCGAATGGTACGGCAAGTGGTCTATGGTTAACCAACCCAGCGGTGATAAGCTGGACCAGGTAAGAAATTTGTCTTATTTCCATTTGGAGAGAAAGCCGGTGCTTTGTTCCTTCCGTGCCAATGATTTCGATGGCACGACGGTCCTAACGATCACCACCCAACGCATTTGGGATAACTGGCAAATATGCGATATTGATGAAGGACCCACCTTGATCGAATTGACAAATTTGGAATCGACAATTGGTGACCTAAATGATGGGCCATCGGAAATATTCCGGATCGGTCCGGAAGACTTAGATATTTTGGAATAAAGAAAAAGCCCGCCTTAAAAAGGCGGGCTATTTTTTTACCTGAGCGCGTCTATTAGGACGTAAAGCCCGATGGCAAGAATGAGAATGAAGGTTCCGATGGTGACGCCCAAAGAAATATAAAATGAGAAGTGAAGTAGAAGGTAGAGAAGACCAACGAGATGCATGACCAGGTTAGCCACCCAAAGAAGACACATTAGCCAGCTGTCCTTAGTGGAGTTGAGATAGACCAAAATGGCACAGGCGGCCACAATTAACCCTTTGGTGGCTACCTTGACTACCAGCAACTCGGGAAAGAGCAAAATCGCCAACATATCCACCAGCAACGCAGCAAAAAGAAAGATGAAAGATGAGCTAAAAAAACGGTGACGCAACGCTTCAACTTTTTCGGTATGGTTAGCGAACATATTTCCCTCCAGAGGATTTTTGGTTTGACCGGAGATTTAATGTGCGGATGCCGTTAAAAAATTCCGAGCAGTACCGAGATAATGAACATGATCCAAAAGAGAGTAGGATCGGTCATGCCTTCTACGGTAGCAACGCCGGCCATGGCTAAAGCAGCGCCAAAAACGACGAGGCGCATGACAAAAACAAAACCGAATAAACATCCGGCGTTTTCATCTCCACTAAACAAACTTAGAAGGAATAGAATTCCGGTGATGATCAGAAAGATCGTGTTAACTACGACATAGGCGTGCAAGAGGCTGGCTATGACTGCATTCGCAGGCATACCGGCGGTATTTACAAAAAGCAAACTAATCAGCGCAAT
>DASVZW010000079.1:0-7711 GCA_036391475.1 Patescibacteria group bacterium
CTCCGGTGGCATTGCCGAGAAAGATCTACATCATCGATGAAGTACATATGCTGACAAATGAAGCCTTTAATGCTTTGCTCAAGACATTGGAGGAGCCGCCAGCACATGCAATGTTCTTTTTGTGCACCACAGAAGCTCAAAAGGTACCGGAAACCATTGTAAGTAGATGTACCAGAGTCAACTTTACCAAAGCAACCAATGAAGAAATAGTCAGATCGTTAAAAAAGGCCGTGGCCGGTGAAGGACTGGAAGTTGATGATGAGGCTTTAAGTATTATTGCCGAGGCAACCGATGGGAGTTTCCGAGAAGGACATAAATTGTTGGAACAGATAGCGACATCCGGAAGAAAGATAGAAGTAGGAATGGTAAAGGAACTTTTGGGGGTGGCAGGAAAAACTTCAGTGGCCAAGTTAATAGAGCTGGCGGTAAATGGCAAATCGGCAGAAGTGGTGGAAATGATCAATGAAATGGAGAAAAGGGGGACAAAAGCAAATATCCTGATAAACAACTTATTGACGATCGCCAAGATCAGAATGGAAGAAAATCTGGGACGTATGGAATTCGCTAAATATGCCAGGTTAATTGACCGGTTGATAATTTCTTCGGACAAGATAAAGTATTCTCCTTTGCCATTGCTGCCAATAGAGTTGGCGTTGTTGTCGATATCGGCAGAAGGTGGTTTGGGTGTGGATAAAAATCCTAGATTGGATGTAGAAAAAAATTACCATAAACCCGAAGACGTAGTTCGAAAGGCAGAGCCGGTTGTCCCCGTACATAGTGAAATAGTTGAGGAAAAGGAAACTATAGTTACTCAGGCATATTCGGGATTGTTGGCCGATATTGAGAAGGTCAAAAGCGAGTGGCACGAGTTCCTAAATAACTTGGCTCCGACCAATCAATCTTTAGTGGGCCTATTAAGATCGGCTTTGCCGGTTAACATCGATGGAAAAAATTTAACTTTAGAGGTTTTTTATCCTTTTCATAAGGATCAATTGGATCAGGACTCCAAAAGGAAGGTAATTGAGGACGCCGTAGCCAAAGTTTGGGGACCGATGACGGTGCGTTGTGTTCTGGGAGAGCGGAAAAGCAAGTTAACCGAACCGGCAGAGGTGAGCCATGATACAGTGATCGCGGCGAACACGGTAGTCAGTTCAGGAAATGAAACTAAGCAGGACCAGGTAGCCAAAGGTTCCGTGGAAGAGATATTTGGTGTTTAGGCAGAAGAATTGCTATTTTGATAGAATTAACCAGTTAAAAGTTAGCAAATACAATGTTTAATGGAATAAAACAGTTTGGAAGTCAGGGCGCGGCCGTAGCCAAGTTGGCCATGCTCCAAAGGAAGATCATGGCTCATAAAATGGAGGTAGAGGAAGACGGGGTCAAGGCTGTGGTTACAGGTGAGGGAAAATTGAAAGAGTTAATGATTGACGGAGAAAACTACAACAAGGCAGTGAAAGTCATTAATGAAGCTATCACAAGGGCTCAGAAATATGCCGCAGAAGAAATGAAAGGTTCTATGGGTGAACTCTCAAAAGTCCTTGGGAACATGCCCAAGATGTAACTAGCGGGCTGCTTTTTGTGATGTATTCAGGATTAAAGACTTCGTCTTTACCTTCATCCCGGCCTCGCTGAAACTGTTACAGGTTCAGCTCCGGCATGCTTTTTATATTTTTTGAGTCTAGTTCATGATATCTCCGCAAGTGATATATCATGAACTTTGAAAATATAAAAAGCCCTCCTCTCGGAGGGCTTGTTGGTAAAGAGTTTATTTCATGCGGGTCCAACCTGAGTTGGTCGAATCGGGGGCGAAGCCATTGGTGAAGGTCTTGCCATCCGAATTTACCAGATAGACACCGGCGAAGTTCTTGAACTGGCTTTGGCCGAAGAAGAGATTGTTGACGTTGTCGGCGACAGTGAAGGTGGTGGTGTAGACGGTGTCGTTATCGCTGGCTTCTTTGGTCCAGGTGCAGTTTACCGGTGAAGCATAGTTATCCCCGGTGACGAACTGGTAAAGAACGGGGGCGTCCTTGCTGTTGTAGACGTGAACTTTCAACGTGACCGTACCGTTATTGAAATTACCTTCGGCAATCGCGCCGGGATCAATGGCCATGGAAATGTCCTTGGCGGTGTTGGCGGCTTGCTGTTTGACCTGGTCGATCTTCTCGTTGGCTTTTGCGGTGAGCTCATCTGCTTTTTGCTGCAGAGGAGCGTTGATCTTCTGGTAGCCTTCCTTGGCGGTGTTGGCTATTGTTTGGGCATCTTGCTTCATCTGCTCAACTGACGTGCAGGTAGGGCAGAGGGCGGAGGGGCCGCAGGCTGTAAGAACGATGGCAAACAAGCCGAAGACCAAGGCGAAGAATAAGTGACGCATGTAAACTCCTTTAAAGGTGCTGTAGGTAGGTTACTGAAGTAATACCCGATAATATATCACAAATGAGCCTATTTGTCAACTTATGGGATAATCTATTGAGCTCAAAATAACCTCATGTTGCGGAGGTCCTTTTCGTGTATATTAGTGATTGTCTATGCGTAGTATCCGACCAGTTCAAAAAGTTATCGATGCCTTTGAAGCCTTACCCGGAGTTGGGCCTAAAACCGCTGCCCGTTTGGCTTATTATTTGTTGAACGTGCCTCAGGAGAAGCTTACCAGGTTTGCATCGGCTTTAGAAAATTTGAAAAAAGAGACTAAGTTTTGCAAGATTTGTTTTAACGTAGGGGAGGAGGATTTTTGCCCGGTCTGCCAGGATGAAAGCCGGAATAAAAGTCAGGTATGTGTGGTTGAAAACCCATTGGATCTATTAGCATTTGAGCGTGCCGATGGCTACCGGGGAGTCTACCATGTGTTGGGCGGGGTGATAAACCCAATGGCCGGTATTGGCCCAGATGATCTTCGAATTCCTCAACTATTAGCCAGAGTGAAAACAGGAGAGATAAAAGAGCTGATCATGGCTACCAATCCCAATATGGAGGGTGAGGCGACGGCGATGTTCATCTCACAGAAAATAAAGGATATGGGTTTGGATAACGATATCAAGATCACCAGGATTGGCCGTGGATTGCCCACCGGTGCGGATATCGAATACGCCGACAGTCAAACTCTATTAAGGGCTTTGGAAGGCAGAGGAGAGGTCTAAAAAAAGCCGAGCGAATGCTCGGCTAGAACAATTATTTGGTTTTCCCTC
This sequence comes from Patescibacteria group bacterium, assembly GCA_036391475.1. Taxonomy (GTDB): domain Bacteria; phylum Patescibacteriota; class Microgenomatia; order UBA1400; family MFAQ01; genus CAIQPO01. The sequence goes on from DASVZW010000079.1 coordinate 3,183, forward strand.
TAGCCTTAGCTAAGAGGAGCTGATAGGCATTGCGGGTTTCCCGCTCGTACTCTTTGTAATATCTCATGCCCGGTCTGGTGTCCCGCGGCTGGCCTTCAAGATATTGGGCCCGGGATGGAGATCCTTGGCACTGGCCGACAGGTAGTAAATGACGATGGGGACCGGATAAGCCAGGGCGGCTTAGGGGGAAGGCGACATTAATGATGTCTTCCAATAAATAGGCATCGTTATCTGGTTCGACAGGTTGTCCACATTTGTCACAGATCGGAAGGGTATTACTCAAAGTGCACCTCCGTTTGATAGGATTTTGTGATATTATAGGATTGTAAACTTTTAATTGCAAGACGGATTTGTTTGTTGTATATTCCGATTCACGTACATTTCCAAGGAGGTATTCATGCAGAGAGTGGACAAAGGCGGTTTATTCACGATTGACTTTGTGGGTCAGACCCTTGCCAATCCAAATACTTTTGACCACACTATTGAACTTCATCTTGAGGCTGTGAACCTGGGTAACTGGGTTCTTAGCCAAGCAATTACGAAGGTTTTGCGTTCACCAATGATGACTTACGCCGGCGAAGGGATTTATAAGGTCTGGTTGCTTGGGGCGAAGGTTGACGACGAACAAGGCTATATAGAGAAATTAGCGGATGAACTGCTCGAGACTATCAAGCAGATAGTGCCAGATTGGGGCGGGGAAGATAAATTAAGAATTGATTGGACGCAGGAATACCACAATCTTGAATAAGCAAGCTAAGGTGCCCGTAAAGGGCGCCTTTTTTTATGGTTAAATGATTATGTGAATCCACTTGGACAAATCGGTCAGCAGATCGCTGATGACACTATCGAGATAGTCAGAGATGCGGCAAAATCCGCCGTGAAAGCAACTGCCGATATTGCCAGCGGTACAGCTGAACAAATTACCGGGATACCAGGTTCAAAAGGCCAACAGTCTGATGATAAGAAGCCGGAGCAAGGACATTCGGCAACAGATCCGAATGTGATTGCTCAGAGGAGAGCCGCCGAGAGAAAAAGATTGGAGGAAGTTAAAGAACAGTTGGCACAGTACCGTAGATGGAAACAACAACAGGAGGCCAAGGTGGCACAAGAAAAACAAGCAGAGATGCAACAAAGACAAAAAGAGGAAGGGTTGAGAATCCAAAAAAGAGAAAGTTGGGCAGCGAAATTCTTAAAGAAAGTTGGGGCCGGGGCGCATGGGGAGACGGCGAAACAAAAAGAGTAATTTGGGAAATTTCCTTTTATCCTTTCGCAACTATCCTTTCTAAAAAACGGACACTGTTTGGCCTGCGCCAAACATGTCCTGTCTTTCAGTGAAAAATTCTTGCGTACAAGAAACCGGCTTTTTCACTTTGCGCGATCTTTTTAGAACAGATCAGTTGCTACGGTAACGGAAATTTATTTATGTCATGAGCTACAATCTAGGTATGCTAAAGATTTTTAATAGTCTGTCTAAACAGGTCGAAGAGTTCCAACCAATTCATGAAGGAAAAGTGGGAATGTATGCTTGCGGACCAACGGTTTATGACTATGCCCACATCGGACATGGCAGGAAGTACGTAAACGACGATGTCTTGAGGAGATTTTTGGAAGTGATCGAAGAGTACAAAGTGACCCATGTCCAAAACGTGACCGATGTCGGTCATTTGGTGTCCGATGCCGATGAGGGCGAAGACAAGATGGAAAAGGGAGCCAGGAAAGCCGGAAAAACGGTTTGGGAGGTGGCGGCGGAGTTCACCAAATACTTTACCGATATGATGGCGGCGTTAAATGTTCTGGCGCCAACTGTTTCATGCAAGGCGACCGATCATATTCAGGAGCAGATCGATCTGATAAAAAGAATTTTGGAAAATGGTTATGGTTACGATACTCCGGAAGCGGTGTATTTTGAGGTGAGTAAATTCGCGGATTATGGAAAACTTTTTTCCCAGAGCATGGATGAAAAAATGGTAGCGGCGAGAGATGAAGTGAGTACCGGAGAGTTTAAAAAAAATCCCGCCGATTTTGTTTTGTGGTTTAAAAGGGTAGGGAAGTACAAAGACCACATTATGCACTGGGACAGTCCTTGGGGTGACGGTTTCCCGGGTTGGCACATTGAGTGTAGCGCCATGAGTATGAAATACCTGGGCGAACAATTCGATATCCATACCGGTGGAGAAGATCACAAGAGTATCCACCACCCAAATGAAATCGCCCAAAGTGAGGCAGCTACCGGCAAGAAGCCCTTTGTTAAGTATTGGGTACACAGCGCATTTTTAATGGTCGATGGGGTGAAAATGAGTAAGAGTTTGGGCAATCTATATAAACTGGAAGATATAGTAGCCAAGGGTTATAGCCCGATGGCTCTCAGATATTTGTATCTCACAACTCATTACCGTAAGACCATGAACTTTACTTGGGAAGGAATGACGGCGGCACAAACGGCCTACGATAAATTGAATACCCAAGTAGCAAACTTGAAGGGGGTGGTAGAAACTACCGGATGGTCAGAAGAAGGGGAACCGTACTATGAAGGTTTTGTAAAAGCGTTGGAAGACGATATTAATACTCCAAAAGCATTGGCGATTGTTTGGGATATGATGAAAAGCGGTATCACCGACTCTGCAAAAATTAATTTAATCGAGGTTTTCGATAGCGTATTGGGTTTGGATTTGGGTGTAGTAAAAGAGAAAATAATAGTAGCTTTACCGCCAGAAATAATCGATTTGATGAAAATAAGAGAGGGATTCAGAAAAGATAAAAATTGGGCCGAGTCGGACCGGATCAGAAATGAAATGAATAAGTTGGGCTATCTGGTAAAAGACGTAGATGGTGAGCAGGTAGTGGAAAAAGCATAAAAAATCCCGCCTTATGGGCGGGAGTAGTACTAGATGATCCGGGCAAAGAGGTAGACGTGGAAAATGGAGAAGAAGAGATGAATTCCAAAAACCAGCAGCATGCCGGCAACGAAAGTGGAGACCGTCCGGCCAAAGAGATCACTTTGTTCTCTGCCTTCGGCGATCCAGTGGCCCCAGAGTAAACCAGTGATAACGGCCAAACCGGCGAAGACAAAGAGCTGGAGAGAAGCGGGGATAAGTAACATGGCGAGAATCCCCATAGCGAAGCCGGCCAAATAAGTAAGCCCCATGTTCTTAAGATCCTCTGGTATCGTTTTGAGGGGAAGAACAATGGGCCAGGTTAGGAACAAAGCTGCTCTAGCTAAGACTGACATAGGTAGCCTCCTTGGCTGATAGTAGTGTGCGAAAAGCTATAGGGTATTATATTTTAAAACGCTAAAAAGTCAAGTTTGGATGTAGAATTTAGGTATGGAAATAGCAATTCTTGTGTTAGTTTTGATAGTCTTGTTCGCCAGTCTTAAGATCGTTCAAGAATATGAACGAGGGGTGATCTTTTTCTTAGGGAGATGTACTGGGGTAAGAGGCCCCGGATTGATAGTCTTGGTTCCTTTTTTTGAAACTATGAAGAAAGTGTCTTTGAGAACAGTAACGATGGGAATCCCTTCTCAGAAGATCATTACAAAAGATAATGTGTCTATTGATATTGCCGCGGTAGCTTATTACCACATTGTCGATCCGCAGAAATCGGTGGTGGCGATCGAGTATGTTTATGACGCCATTAATCAGATTTCTCAAACTACAGTAAGAAACGTTGTAGGCCAGTTCACATTGGATGAATTGTTATCACAAACAACAAAAATTAATGGCCAGATCCAAACGGTGATCGATACTCATACCGAACCGTGGGGCGTGCAAGTAACCGCCGTCGAAATCAAAGATATTACCTTACCTGATAACATGCAAAGAGCTATGGCAAAAGAGGCGGAAGCAGAACGTGAGAGAAGAGCCAAAATAGTAGCTGCCGAAGGAGAGTTCCAGTCAGCTGAGAAATTGGCCCAGGCCGCAGACCTGATATCAAGTCACCCGGTGGCTTTACAACTTCGTACATTGCAAACAATGGCGGAGATCAGTGTGGAAAAGAACTCAACGATAATTTTCCCGGCGCAATTCATGACCACTGTTCAAGAAGCCATGAAGATGATCAAGGCAGATAATGGAAAGTAATCCTTACTTTGTCTATATCCTAAAATGTAGTGACGGAACCCTTTACACGGGGATAACTAACGATATTGAGAAAAGAATTAAGAAACATAACGAAGACAAAGGAGCTAAGTACACTAGAGGGCGAGGGCCGGTAATCTGTAAATATTTGGAAAAAGTGACGGACAAGGGTGAGGCTTTGAAAAGAGAGTTTGAAATTAAAAAAATGGATAAGAAAGAAAAAGTGAAACTTTTTAATCTTCAAGGGCTCAAATCTCCAAGACAATAGTGGTTTCCAGGTTATTTATACCGTTTTTAGTTATTTTGGCTTCGGTGTAAGATACTGCCTTGATTTCTCGTTTTATAGACTCGTAGTTGTAGCCGTAAAGAATGGCATCGAGATGATTTTCTTTTAAATCTACAATTTTTGTTTGACAGTAAATTGACCGGTTGATCATCGAGGTACTAAGGACC
>DASVZW010000080.1:0-4029 GCA_036391475.1 Patescibacteria group bacterium
AAGAAGTAAATGTTCCGGCAGCTGCCGTTCCTCCGCCAATAGCGCCTGGTGCTGCAAAAGTTGCTCCACCCAAAGTAGATGCATTAATAGTTCCCGTTCCGGTAAAGTTCAAAGAAGCACCACTTCCTACCACCATAGCGGCAATCGTATTAGTTCCACTGGTCAGTGAAGAAAATGCGGCCGAAGATGCTGTTACATTTGAACATTTCCATGTAGATGTTCCACTATCCCAAGCTAAAACTTGATTATTTGAACATCCCCTTAGTATTGCTAATCCGGATGAGGAAACTTCTAATCCGGAATTAGAAGAAGTGTTTGCTGAAGTTCCACTTCCGGTTAAATTAACAGACAAACTTGTTGACCCACCCAATGCCGGTGTTCCACCACCGGTCAATCCATTTCCGGCGGTTATGGTTATTGAATTATTTGCTAAATTCGCATTTGTAATTCCGGCACTTCCCGAAAGGTTTGAGTTGGTCAAACCGGTTATCGTATTGCTTCCGGCAGCAATAGTTTTATTTGTTAAAGTTTGTGAAAGATTAGTAAATGTGAACGCATCACTACTTGTAAGGGCTGGTATTGTCGCTGTGACATTTGAGGAAGGGGCCACTGAAGAGATCGTCGTCGTATTTGTGCCACCCAAAACTAATTGATTTGTAGTGTTTGAAATTGTTAAGCCTCCACTCATCGTGATCGCATTGCTTGTCGTTGCCCCTCTGGCAGTTACATCCGCTAAAGTATCGGTACTGGTCCCCGACCCGGCCGGACCTGTGGGTCCTTGTGCACCTGTGTCACCCTTATCACCCTTATCACCTTTATCTCCTTTTGGTCCGCCCGAAGGTCCTTGCGGTCCAGTCGCTCCTGCCGGTCCTTGTGGGCCGGCTGGGCCTGCCGGCCCGGCTGTCACCGTCAATCCACCCGGCGCACCTGCAACTGCCGGTCCTCCTGCTGCTAAAGCAATAGTTCCATCAGTCGTATCTCGGCTTACCTGTAAAAATTGTGCCGAAGCTACCGGTGGATCTGCTGCCGGAGGTAAGGCGGCGCTTACCGGACGGGTATTGATCGCCTTGGAAGCCGCCGGCGAGATATCGCTTGTAAGCCCTAAAACATTCCCCTCGGTTTTTCCTTGCAAGATCTCCGATAATTTTATTATTTCTTTTGATATTAACGATGCCGTTACATCCGGCTCCTTGAGAGAATTTTCTACCGTCACTATCCCCAGCTTTCCTCGGCTGTCAAATTTTCCGGTGATTATTTTGTTGGTAGTTAAAGTTAAGAACTGAAAATCTCCGGTCAACTTACCTCTATACACTTGACCACTTAATACTTTTACCGGCAGTAAAGTATTGTCGGGCAACAACACTCCCATTATTCCTCTGGCAATTAAGAATGCCGGCTCTTTGGTTCCTGTCTTGGTAATAAAAATATCCACCGTTCCGTCTTTGTCACTTATCAAGCCGGAGTCACCATTTTGATATGACACTTCTACCTCACCGTTGTAGGTGTCGTTTTGGATAATTGCATTGGCTATTTTGGCAAACGAATAGGTACCGTCTTTCCGAACCACCGCCATCAAGACCGGGCCATCGAAATTACTTGCCTTTATTGTCTTGTCGGTAACATCACTGACCGCTACTCCGGCAACACTTGGCGCCGCAATTTGAGGTTTTGGATAGTAGCCAAAAATAAGAAATGAAGTGATGCCGATAGTCAACAAAATAAGACCAAGAACTATTCGTACAGTCCTATTGTATTTGTTTCCTGTGACTAAAAAATAATTGGGCATTTTGGTAAAAATCGTTAAATTTGTGCGTATTCTTTTTTACTAGAAAATACAAAGGAGAAAAATATTGTCGCTACTGACGCCATTAACATAAAGAGGATCACAATAAATCCACTTTTACTAATATCCATAATTGTCGAGATTGGTTGTGATACCACTACCGACCAGTTGGCAACTTTGGTTTTTTCGGAAATAAATATGGCGTATTTACCATTGGCATCGTAACCGAATTGTTGGCCCTTTTGTCTGGCAAATAACAAACTGGTGGCATCTGTTTCGTCGACTATTTGCCCCACCTTATTTGGATCAGGATTAACAAGCCATCTTCCGTTATCATCAACTATCGTTAAATATTGACCAATTCCTTCTACGGTAATTTGTTGCATTTTTACCCCCAGAGTAGCCAGATTCAGAGAGGCCAGGGCGGCTCCAATGGCATTATTCGAATTATCGAAAACCGGTACTGCTGCCAATATCGCTTTGCTCATCGTCGGTGTAAAAACGTCAACCGATCTTGAAAAATAGTTATTCTTGTTAAAGACCGTTTCCGTAAAGAATTTTGACCGGGCAAAGTTTGACTTGCTTATATCGGTCGACAACGGATACACGCTAAGCACGTCTCCGGTCTTATTAACGATCACTACACTTTGTAGATCGGGAGAGTTTGAGAAGACTGCCTTAAGAAAACTATCCAAATTATTTGTGGTCTTCTGTGACAAAGCGGTAAAGAATAGATCATTCTGACTCAAACCAGCTAATGTCTGCAACACGTTATTGGATGTGTAGTCGATACTCAATCTGCCGTAATCTGCTTTCTCGGTCAAATTCATCACTGCGTTGTTTAAAAGTATCTGTTGGACAATTCCCAAAATGACAACCACTAACGAAAAGGCCATAACAATGGTTCCAAACATCTTAAACATCAAAGTTCTGTCGGTTTCACTTTTTACTTTAAATTGTTCCCAAAATGGTAACAACACCCCTATCATTCCGGTCACCAAAATAAAGAAGGCAGCCGACCAATAACTATTGTTTGCATAGTAGAAAGACAAAAGAGTCAAAAGCACGCCGGAAATACCCAAAGTTATTTTCAAGACTTTCTTGTCGAAAAAATAACCTATCAGTGTAGATAGAATTATCGACACCACCAAAAGATCCAATATCCAAGACTGACCATCAATGATTGAATACACCCCTTTAGATAAAGTTGAAAGACCGGAATCAAAAGGTAAGAATCTAAATATCAAAGCAATTCCCAGCATCAATCCCTGGATATACAGCATGTAGGCGGTGGATGAGATAAAACCCAGTATGTTTTCCAAAAAAATTACCAAAGCGAATAATCCATAGATCAAAAAACCATCATAGTCACTCGACTTGAACAATATCACGGAAATTGCACTGTAAGTAAAAACAAGGATATATCTAAAGATATGATTTAGATTTCTATATAGTGGAAATTCTTCTTGGATCATGTCGGCTAAGACCAGACCGAAGCCTCCCAAGATCAAGGTCAACCTTATCGGCGTAAACCAATCGGTAAATTGACCGATCACCAAACTGTCCAGTTGTTTTGTGTAAAGGAACATTGTCATTCCCAAAACAATCGAACTTAGCGCCACGAACCAGTCGAACAACTTAGGTAATCCGACTCTTTCTTCTAACCAAAGTCTAATTGTATAAAAGGGTTTATCACTACTTAAATCGGCCAAACTTTTCCCGGGTCTAGGAGTCGGCAAAACCGCTTCTCTCACTACCATTGTTTTATAGATCGGTTCATTGCCTGCCTTTACCTCAATTGGCGTCGGTTCGGTTTCAAGTAATGTCGATGGTGCCTCACTGGGAGCCGGTATCCGGATATCCTGGACCGGCACAAAAGGGGTCACCGGCTTCTCAGTCCCTAGCAACCTATCCATTTCCGATTGAGGTATCCTGAATTTTCCTTTACCTACTCTAATGGATTTAATTTCACCTTTTTTCAGATAACTATATAAAGTATTCGTGGAATACCCCAATAGCTTGGCCGCGTCTTTGACTGTATAAACTTTTTCAGGCATTGTGTAACAAATTTTACAAATCTCTACAACCACTCTAACCTATTTTTACAAGTGTGTCAAATGGAAAAAGTAGCTTCTATTACGCACCTCACTGTAACAATTTTGACATTTAAACAATAATTGTTTATTCTTAACTCAATGGAACGCACCACTAGAAGAGACTACAATTTATTATTTCTTCGGTCACTC
>DASVZW010000081.1:0-12690 GCA_036391475.1 Patescibacteria group bacterium
GGGGTAACGGTAGGAGTCGGTGATACAGTCGGGGTTGGAGTAACACTCACGACCGGTGAGGGTTTGGGTGCCGGCTGGCCCAATAATCGTCTTTTCAGTCCACTTAGGGTGCATCCTGAAAAAAGGACCCCTACCGTCACAACAAATAAAATTGAAGTGGCTATTTTTTTCATATTTATTTTTGTTAATAATCTTAAATTATACAGATTTTTTGGTTGATATTTGGAATTACTTTGGGTTCATTCAGTGTATTTCTGAGAAAGACGATTTTATTATTTGTGAAATATGGAAAGTAAGTTAGTATGCCTGGCACATCTGTTCGATTTTGTCGACCAAATAGTTAAATGCAGGTTTTGGCCGATCATGAATGTTGAGCAAGCCAAAATGGGATTCCGGACTAAGCCAACTAACCTGTTTCCCTTTGGCGTCACAAAGTGACCAAAGGAATAAAGGTATTTTTCTTTTTTGGCACCACTGATAGCTTTCAAGATATAGATCGGCGACTTGATGATCTCTAAGACGAATCCAAAAGCTTTGACTGACACCAAATTCCGTAAACCAGATATCTTTGTTGCAGAGGTTTTTGGCATAATTGACGGCATGTTCCATGACCCGGTGAAGAGACCTAGTGTGCTGCTTAATATTTTTGATCGATAAATAGCTGTCGAGGGTATATGGATGAAAATTGCAGACCGTGAAGTAGGAGTTGGCTCCTCTTTCAATGCATTTTTTTAGATATTGTTTTTCTTGAAACGGTACACTTGGGGTATCGTCATTCCCCATAATTCCCCCAAATATGATAGAAGCGTGAGGCTGTATTTTACGTATCTTCGGGACAACTTTTTTCAGGATATTGACATACTCTTTATGGTCAGGTCTTTTGACCCAAAAACGTTTGGTGTTCGTCTCATTAAGAATTTCCCAATGGTCAATTAAGTCTTTATATTTATTAACCTGATCAATAACAAATAAGGAAAAACTTTCTACTTTTTTGGTTACCGGTTGGTGGTTCAGCTCCGGGTAGAAAACATTGACCAATGAACCGGGCACCGAGTAACCCAGAAGCCCCAAAATTTTTATACGTTTTTTGGAGCAAAGTTTTAAAAATTTGTGCTCTTCCGGTCTGGTGACGGGACTGGAAAAATCAAATTCATATCTAATCCATTCAAATTTCAGCCTTATGATACATTCGACTAACCAAGAATAGTTTTTTGGGGTTACGTCTTTGGAGGTAAGGTTGATCCCCCATCCCGGTAGGTAATTAGTTTTTGTCAACAGTTTTATTTTAGAGCTATTTTTGGTGGAAAATCACCAGATGGAAGAAAAGAAAAGTGAACGGGAAAGAATTTCAATCTGGACAAGTTTATTAAAAAGAGACCCAAGAGAAGTGATCAGCTTGTGATAGAATCGCGGCATAACGGTTGATTCGGAGCTCTTTAATACCCGGAGGTGCTATGTTACTGATTTGTATTTCTCAAATTGAAGATAGTGAACTCGTTCGCGATCTTGACGTGGTCGCGTGTGGATATAGCCTGTTAGATATGAGGCAGGTATATTTGAAGTTGGAACCAATGTTGCCGGATGTAAGTAAGAAATTTAGGTACTCGGTGAATAAGAAAAACTATTATGAATTGGCCAGATTACTGCTGGCACTGGCAATCATCAATAAGGCATTATCCGTCCACAAAGAGTTTGAGGTCCCCTCACTGGAACCGGGAAAAGTAATCAGTTTTACCAGGAAAGGTGGTTCGTTAAAACACGAAAAAATGGTGGACTGGTCGATCAAAAAATTTTACGAAGTGACCTCCAAATACGAAAAAGTTTAGAAGGTCTGTAATTGATCCACGGATAACACCGTGGATTTTTTATGTGCGACAATAAGCGATATGTTGGAAGAAATTAAAGCAATATACCGCAATGATCCGGCCGCAAGAGGGCTAGAACCGATCCTCTATCCCGGATTACATGCAATATTGCTTCACAAATATGTTGCCCATCCTTTATATCAAATAAATGTAAAGTTTCTAGCCCGGGCAGTGTCTCAGATCAATAGATTCTTAACCGGAATCGAGATCCATCCGGGTGCACAAATTGGAAAAGGTTTATTCATAGATCATGGGATGGGAATTGTAATTGGTGAGACTGCACAAATTGGTGATAATTGTGTGATGTACCACGGAGTGACTTTAGGAGGAACAGGAAAAGATCAGGGTAAAAGACACCCGACCGTGGGAGACAACGTGACCTTAGGTTGCCACGCAACGTTATTGGGCCCAGTAAAAATTGGTAATAGAGTTAAGGTCGGAGCGGAAACCGTAATAATCGGTTGTGACGTTCCGGATAACTGTACTGTGGTGGGTGCACCCGGGAGGATAGTAAAAATGAATGGTAAGAAGGTGTCTTTGAAGCTAAAAAAGACCCGTCGTATTTGACATTATAGGTCTTTTGTGTTAGGATAGGCACGTTCTTTCAAAATCTCAACCGATCCTTATTTTCTTAAAGGAGCCCAAATGTTCTGGAAAAATAACCTTCTCTCCAGCCTGGGTATGCTTACCCAGACGTTCGTAAATATGCTGGTGATCCACTTCCTGATCGAGCCTGAAGTGGTTTCCAAAGCCTATATCCCCTTCCTGGTCATGGCGGCATTGCTGCTCTTTCTTTCCGCCAAACCATTTTTCCGGGGAATGATGATCTATGCAGCCGTGGTTGGTTTGGCCTCAGCTTTCTTTCCCTATACGCCGACCATTAATGGAGCGTGGAGTGCAGTAGGGTTCTTCACTGTATTGTCGTTCATCTACTTTTTGATCATGGAATTCTCCCGGAAACCCTCTGAGCCTGTTAGGGTAAAGATCATTAGCAGGGTTTCACTGGTCGAACACGACCCATCAGAAAAGAAAATTTGCCGCTACTGTGGCAGATCGAATAAAAAGGATGCCGACTACTGCAGCGGGTGCGGCGCCGGGATCTAGTTTGTTGAGAATAACCGCGTCTTAGGACGCGGTTTTTTTGTGAAAAAAATTAAGGTATATAATTTTGCCAGCTGTACTTTAATAGTGAGTTTTAGAGAAAGGAGGAGTAAATGAACGACAAGTTTAGGTCATTCCTAAAGATCGCTGTTTCGACTTTCATAATCCTCTCACTCTTGGCTTGTTTGATTGTGACTGTTTTTCCGGCTTTAGTTTGTACCGGACTGGCAATGTTTATGGCCTGTTCAAGCAATAATGCCATGGTGATCTTTATCGTGACACTATTAACCTGTTTAGTACTCTCGATAATAGTCGCCACTATAGTAAACGCAATACGTGATCTAAGGAAAAACAAGAATTCATAAATAAAGTCGACCCGGTTTTTACCGGGTCTTTTTTTATCATAAATTTAAATAAGTTAAGAGATTAAAAAAATATATACTAGGTAAATATGGAAGGTGAAATGTATATTCCCACTGATCTAGTAAACAAAAAAGAGATTAAGGTTGAAAAACCGGTGCGAGAATCTATCCTCAAAAAAATGGCAATTGAAGTGAGGAAGTATAAGGAATTTATTGATTATGCTACCGACAAGGTCGAGGCAGCGGCCCAAAACGAAACCAACCGGGAAATATATGGCGTGTTGAATAAAAGACAAGAAATGGTGAGAAATGGCGAAACCGATCTATCACATTCCGTTAGAGTGGATACTAAACGTGGATTGATTATGATGGATGCCTATTTGGACAATAGAGAAGATCAGGAACTCGGAGTAAAGGGTACACCTCATATGTGGATATTGAATGTTGGGGTGGATGAAGCAACCCGATACAACGGAATGGACCAGGAGCAGCTAAAGGATTTCATGACCAGCCAAATAAAAGAAAGTGAAATATCAGTGTTACTACATGGCTGGGGAGGTAACTCAATGGTATTTTTGGAAGCGGCGAAAAACTTTCTAAGGATGAGAGGTGAGGGGGAAAAACCTCAAGTAGCGTTAGCCGCGTCAATATTTGGAGCCGAAAAGACCTTGATAGATAAGGATAATTACTCTTTTACCACAGCCGCAAAACAAGTAGGTAATTTGGTCGAAAAAATAAGTAAGTCAGAAATGTTCGGGGATATCAAAGAAAGAATTACTGAAGTATTGGGTCATTCAATGGGTGGATATGTAGCCACGGAAATGTCGACAATGTACGACCAAGAATTACCTAATGCCAAATTTATAGCCCACACCGCAGTTATGGAGGGATTGCATAATAAAAAGGAACTGAGAGATATGGAAGAACTTCAGGAGGAGCACGTAAAAATGCTATCTCAATTCTGGGGAAAAACCTTAAAATTTTTTACCGGATTGCCTAATCCAGGAATTGGAAATTTCGAGCTACCGGTACACGATATCGCGATGTCGGTTGGAGACAAACTGCTTTTGACGAGATACATGTTTGATAGATTGATGTTGGATAAGAAAGATGAAAGTTTGAGGTCGGTAAGGGCAGCTACAAGTTGGGAGCTTTTAAATGATGCCAATTGTTTGCAACTGGATACCAAACTTTTAGCTGACGCCGAGTCTTTCAGAAAAAGAGCTATGCTGCACAAAATCCACGATGCCGTTGTTAACAATAGACTGGTAATGGTGACGGCAGAAAAAGATGGTATTTTGCATCCAAAACACAACATTGCTTTTGCTGAAGCCAACAATATTCAGAATAAAGTGCTGATGAACGAGGGTCATTACGTAAGTGATAACGGCTGGAAAGAAATCAGAAATTGGTTAAATGGATTAACAAAAAACCCACTTTCACAAGTGGGTTAGACAAATTAAGGAATTACTTCAACCTCGGTACCAATAGGAGCCCAGTCGTAGAGCCACTTGGCATCTTCCGTCTTTAGATTTACGCAACCATGAGACATCGGATGACCGAAGTTGTTGTGCCAATACGTTCCGTGTAGACCGTAGTCCTGATAAAAATACATTGTCCAGGGGACATTGGGAAGGTCGTATCCATCCCCTGTCATTCTAGTTTTTTCCAGCTTGGTGTAGATCTGAAACTTACCGATAACAGTTGGGGTGGCCGGTAAACCGGTGGATACTAAAAATTCCTTCACTAATTTTTCATTCTCAAACACAAAGAGTTTTTGTTGAGAAAGAACGACGAGAATCTTTTTTCCTTTTGGGAGCAGTCCTTCAGGCAGATGGTTGGGGTCCGGAATGTAGATGTTTTCGCCGGCAATTATTAGGTTGGTGTTTTCGATATGATTGGCTAGGGCGATCAGAATCATGGAGACACCAAACTGAGTTGAGATCTTTTCCAAGGTATCTCCAGGTTGAATAACATATTCGGTCGGTAAAACTAGGGGGGTTGGAGAGGGAGTGTAGGTTATGGTAGGAGAGATGGTTTTGCTTGGTACAAACGTCGCAGTTGGGTATGGAGTTGAGGTAGGTAAAGGCGTCAATGAGGCAGGGATGGAGGTTAAAGTCGGAGATACTGTTGGAGTCGGAACATGAGGAAAGTTGCACCCCGTAAGCAAAATGCAAAGCAGGATCAAAGCCGTAGCCTTTTTCATAGGACCTCCTATGGTGAGTTAAAGAGCGATAGATCAGTATTATATCAAGAAAGGGGTGGTTAATTCAGACCGGCAGGATCGACCCGAATGATCTTGTCTCCATCCAGGTGGGTTAAGGCTCTACCATCCATATTGCTAGTTGAGATATAGATGAAACCGTCCGGGCCTAATACTACATCTCTTAAGCGTCCGTATTTATCAGTAAGATATTTATTTAGAATCTTGGTGGACGGGTCATATTTAAAAAGATCAGTACTTCTTAAGCCGGCAAATATTAAACTAGGTTTCAAAAACAATAATCCTGATGGAGCCCAAGTATTATTCCCGGATGTCAGGATTGGAGTTTCCATGCCGTAGGCAGTTTGATTACCGACAATGGTCGGCCAGCCATAGTTGGCACCTTTTTTAATTAAATTAATTTCATCATGAGCCGTCGGTCCATGTTCCGTCTCCCACAATTGACCTTTATCATCCCAGGCCAGTCCTTGAGGGTTACGATGGCCGAAAGAGTAAACCAAATTGTTGAAAGGGTTTCCGGGTGCCGGCTTTCCATCATCAGTTACCCGAAGAATTTTTCCGGCCAAAGCGTTTTTATTTTGAGCCAAAGAAGGATTGAGGGAATCACCGGTGGTGATGTACAAATATCCGTCCGGACCAAACTTCAAACGGCCGCCATTATGGTTAACATTCCCGGGAATATTGCCGACAATTATTTTTGGATTTTGGAATTGATTGCCGATAAAAGAGTATCGAACAACTTTATTGAGAGTATCTTGGGAGTTGGTGGAATAGGTGTAGTAAAGGTATACGTAATGGTTCTTTAAAAAGTCCGGATGGGTGGCGATACCCAGCAATCCCCCTTCCCCAAAAGCTTTAACATCTTTAACCGTAAATACCGGAGTCTCCAGAACAGCTCCGGAAGAAGTGATCATTCTCACCCTGCCCGGTCTTTCGGTAAACAACAAACTGCCGTCGGGAAGAAAAACCATTGACCAGGGAATTTCCAGATTTTGGGCAATTATTCTATCGGGGACGGCTTTTACCACGGGAGTAGGATCCCGAAAATTGACATATATTCCAATGCCGACAAAGAGGAGCAAAAGAAGAATAAGTATCTTCCATTTATTCATCTGTAATAAATATAACAAAGAAAAATATGGTTTGGTGATGTAATATGTTATGAAATATGCTTACGGATAAGGTTTATGAAAAATTGAAGTTGGTACCTGCCGGAAAGGTAACTACCTACAAACTTCTGGCTGAAGCCTGTGGGGTAAAAGCCTATAGGGCAGTTGGGCAAATATTGAAAAGGAATCCATATGCCCCGTCAGTTCCCTGCCATAGAGTGATTAAAAGTGATGGAAACATTGGAGGATTCATGGGTAAAACACGAGGGAAAGAAGTAGAAAAGAAAATTATGATGTTGAAAAAGGAAGGAATAATAATTGAAGGGGAAAAGGCAAAAAATCTTACTGATATATTATTTTCCTTCAAGACAGTATAATCCGAGGCAGAAAGAAGAACTTTAAAATTCGGAGGAAAAAATGAATAGAATCGTAACCGACTTCGATGGTACTGTTACCGATGTTCAGAGGGAAGCAGAATCGTTTTACTGTACTTATGTGTGCGAGCTGGCAAATAAAATTCACTTGAACGAAAACGACCTGGATGAATTGATGGAAAATGCCAAACTCCAAATACTAAAAAATCCGGGACTTTACGGATGGATCGTCGATGGAGTGATCGTGGCTCCAGGGACAGCCGATCCGTATCTGTTTACTCAATCGGCAGCCAGAATAGTTCTCGAAAGTTTAAAAGGTAAAAATATACCGCCCCAAGAAGAATGGGAAGCTTTGTTTAATGAACTATTCGCTTTGGCTTATCCCAGGGCCGGAGTATATTTCCGTCCGTGGGCACTCGAATATATCCGCACTTTGGATAACCGGGCCGAGTTGGTAGTGGTAACCAATTCAAGTACTACCTCAGTGACCAAAAAATTGGCAATTCTCCTGGGTGATGACCAGAATATCCGAGTCTTGGGGAACGCAAAAAAATTTAAGCTCGATCCTACCTGGGAAGAAGTTCCGGAGAAGTACACTCCCAAAGGATTCCCGCGGCCAGTTTATTTACGACGGAAGATGTACGCCGACATCTTTACTCTGTTGGGAGATGTAGATGGAGTCTGCGGCGACATCTGGGAACTGGATCTTTGCTTGCCGGAACGTTTTGGTATTCCAACGGCACTAATCTTGTCCGACACTACCGCTCCATGGGAAAAAGCTCATTACATAAATCACCCAAATGGATTAGCGTCCGATTCCCTACAAGAATTAGCTTTTTATCTTTTGACACGATAATGTTTCCGCCCCGGTATATCCGGGGCTTTTTTTATCGTAAAATATGGGTGTGTCAAAAATAAACGAGGTTATCACCATAGAAGGAAGAAATATGGTCCACGATGCTCTGAAGTCTGAGCAGAGGATCAACAGTGTTCTAATAGCCAATTCCAGTAAAGACGATCCAAGAATAAAAGAAATTGAGGGGATGGCCAGGAAAATCGGGGCCAGGGTAGATTACTTACAGACTACCGACCTGAACAAGATGAGTGAGTCCGGAAACCCCCAAGGAGTGATGGCTACCATGAGCCTGCCGGAAACTCCCACTTTACAGCAAATATTAGAGAGAAAAAGAGATGCCTTTATTATTCTGCTTAACAGGATCGACTACGAACAAAATTTGGGTGCTATATTGCGAACCGCCTGGGCAGCGGGGGCGGATGCGGTTGTAGCCTCACCTAATGGAGTTCACGAGCTTACTTCGGTGGTGTCCAAGGTATCTATGGGTGGAGCTGCCTACGTGCCTCTCATTGGAATGAGTTTGTTTCAAGCAATCGATATGCTGAAAAAGTACGCCGTACCGGTTTTAGGAGTGGAAGTAGGCATGGGTCGAATCTACACCGAGACAAAAATGACCGGACCGGTGGCTCTTTTAATGGGTGGTGAGGCTGCCGGGTTATCCGAACCATTACAAAAAGAATGCGATGGCTTTATAAATATTCCTATGACGGCCGGAATAGCTTCTTTAAACGTATCGGTAGCCTCGGCTTTGGTGATGTTTGAGAAGGTTAGACAGGAACGGGAGCTTAAAAAATAAGCGGTCTGGCATTCACATAGCTGAGTTCAGGTACGGATGTTTGGGTATTTTCAATTTCATCAATAAATTTCTTGACGTTTGAGATCCAAGTAGCCGAATCCGGACAGTACATTGAGCCTATTTGAGCTACGGTCTCGTGACCTTTGTCGAGATATTTTTCCCTGAGAATCTGACTAATATGTTGTATCGAATCGTCCCATGAAGTGAAATACTGATTCCCTTGTGCCCAGCCAAAAGCATTAAAGGAATTTTTAGGCATAGCTTTGGCAAAAGTTGATTCAACTCCGGAAATCGCTGGGAGCAGCCTCCAATCAAGATCATATTTGTCGGCATAATTAACGAAAAGTTGTGCGTAATTAACCAGGATGGAGTCCTTTGATTTAAAAAATTGCTGTAGCTTCAAAACACGTTTATCAAGGATTTGTTTTTCGGAAGCTGTAGCGGGAGAAACGAGCGTAAAAGATTGAGGAATTTGCGGTTTCTGAGACAAAAAGAAGGTATCGAAATCCATCTTAACTTCGGCCTGTGAAGCTGCAAAAACAGGTTTGGGGAGGAAAATTGTTGCCGTGATACCTAATATAACCGCGAACTTATTTAGTCAAAAAGACATAGAGTTTATCTTGATAAATTGGGAAATTCTGGCAAGGGATAGGATAACACAAAAGACCAAATTGTCAAAAAATGAGTAGGATTCGTGCTGAAGGGTGTAAAAAATGATGCTAATATGGGTATATGGATAAAATATTTAAGATCGCCGGTTCGAGAGAAGAAATTCAAGGTTGGATCCTAAAGCACCACGGCAGACCAGCCATAATTGATGATCCAGAGGTGGGTGGAGACAAAATTGGTCTTAGAATTGACTTCCCGGGAGAAATGGATGAGGAAATGCTAAGCTCACAAAGAGATGTGACGAGAGATATAGATTGGGACAGATTTTTTGGAGTGATGGATAGTAAAAACCTGGTGTTTGAGTATCTGGATGAAGAAAATCTGCACAACCCATCAATGTCTTACAGATTTTTAGACAAGAACAATCCCCAAGTGGACGAAAACGGTGATCTTAGCGAGTTCGTTTAAGATTTTCGACCTCATTTCTACAAAGAATAGTCCAAGGTAAACCGCTTGACCGCATACTTTCTATTTGACGTTGTTTTCTCATTCCGGTGGTATTAATGACTTTTTTGGCGTGCCTGCCTTTTCCTTTCCTAATATGTTTTTTTTCGATGTCTTCTTTACTTTCCAAGGTAACTTCTACCAATTTACCTTCCGTCGAGGGGTTTTTGGGATTTAGAACAAAAAAATCGATTTTTGATTGACCGACGACGATCTGATGGAATACCAAGCAATCTGCTTCCAGACAGGCCAATGCAAAGGCTCTTTCACCCTCATCTTTAATACCTCGGGCATCTTCTTCCGACAAAGGAATACCAAGTTCCGGTAACATGGGCAGATTTTATCCCTGTTATAGGTTATTTTCAATAAATTTCTTTGGAGGTCATGTGTCTGCCTTCAAAATCCAGGTGCAAGGAGATCATCATTACTTCACGGAGTGTCTCAATTAATTCTTCAGGGGTGCCAATATTTTCGATCACATAATCCGACATCTTTAGACATTCGCCCACTTGCTGACCATTTGAAGCCTCACCTAAACCCAAGTCGCGATCATTGGCGATATTAAATGATTCGACCGAAGCGCCGTCCTCTCCCCTTTTTCTGGCTCTCTCCAAATACCAAACAAGTCTTAGTTCCTTGGGCGCATTAATTCCTATGACCACCCCTCCGTTTTTCTTGATGAAATCAACTTCACCAGGGTTTCTGACTCCATCAATACATATCGGATAAATATTTTCGGAGTTTTTCTTTAGAGTCAGTTCGGCAAGAATTTGACTTCCATATACTTTCCTTAAGTCATTGCCGACATCCTGCAAATGTTTGCGGTTTACTTCCAAACCTCTTTTGGCCGTCTCTTCTCTGATCCGGTCGGAGAGTTTTTCCACGATAAAACCTTGTTGGGACAAATATTCCGAAAGAATACCTTTGCCGCTAGCTATGGGACCAACTAAACCAATAATGATTTTATTCACTAAAACAGTTTACTACTCAAGAAATTAAAATAAAGAGGTTGATTTTCAAAGTTATTATCAATTAACATAAGAAACATGGCAGCTAAATATATAGAAGTGTTCAACGAAATGGTGACTAAGTACGAGAAGGAGTTCGACTCTTTTCAGGAAATTCACAATAAATACATGAAGGATCCAAAAAAATATCAGGATGAGTTTAATCGCGAAGGTGCCAAAATCATGGATATCGTAAGAGAATATGAAGATAGATTGTGCGGGCATATGGAGAATACGGTAAACGCAACTTATTCGGCAAATTTATCGGAAAAATTTAGAGGGGAGATAAAAAAATATTTACCCAAGCTAGATATGATCGGGGTAACAATGACATTCGGGTAAATATTTTTATTGTGTTCGAGGTCAAAGATTTCATCTTTGCTCTCACTCCTGCCTCACCAGGTTCGTCACGAAACTGGTTCCGGCACTCTTCAAAATTGTTCTTTAATCCTCAAAACATCCCAAGGGATGTTTTTCGGGAATAATTTTTCAGAGCCCAAGCTAGATATGATCGGGGTAAAAATAACTTACGGTTGAACCGATTTGCCGCACTCGGTTTGAATTTTTTCTATCAAAACTTTACAAAATGTGTCCGTAGCAGATTGACGGAGTTGATTTATTTGCTCCCCTGCCATATTGGCGGCCTGTCGGCTAACCTCATCGGTTAAATCCTTTATTGGAGAGCTCATAGAAGCGTCGGTGGACACACCCATGACTGCCGAAGGTGTGGGCAATTGGAGTTTGGAGGGTAAAACTTTATTGGCGACGTTTATTGCAGGAGATATTACCGAGTTTTGAAATTTAGGATTTTTTATATAGTAGTCAACCGGTTTGGCCACTTGAGGAAATATTTTATAAACCCCAACGGCAGCCAAAACAATGATGAGCGTTCTAATTATGATGTTCCCCATAGGTTTGACAGATGGCTTTGATATCTTCTTCAATTCTGGTTAATTCACCTACAGATAAAATGTCGGAAACCGAGTCATGGTCAATAGCCGCTTTCAATCTGGCACAAGTAACGATATTTCTTCCAAGCAACAGTTGAAGCTTATCTTCGGGAAGAGAATCCAAGACGGTGATCGGGTGAATTCCGGTATCGACGATCATTTTGTGGAGACTTTCATCTTTCGGAAAACTCCAAGTGGTAGTTTTAATATTCATACATTTAGAGTAATCAACGGCATCATAGGTCAGTTTAGTATTGACGGTCAACCATGGGTGATAAGTTTTATCTGCATCAAACATGGCCTGCATGGCTTTTTGAATATCCAAGAACCTGGCATAAGTATATAAAGCCACCTGAACATCACTTCTGGTTCCAGGCTGATTGTGATACTTACACTCTATGAAATAAGTTTTCTTTTCTTTAACGGCGATGACATCGATTTCATGAGTGACACAGTTGCCACCCAAGGTAACACTAACTTGGGTTTCGTAACCCATGGCCTCCAACAAATCACCAATCAATCTCTCAAAAGGATGACCACTTGGACCTAATCTCATCATGGCCCGTTTTAACCCGTAGTTGAAATAATTTTGGATAGGAGCATTTTCTCTTAAATAAGTACTGACATCATTGAAAATGTCATGAGTACTAATCCCGGGCCTAAGATCTTTTTTAATATGCTCTAAGGTTTGATTGGCCATACTAACCGACATGCCCGAAGTGGCAAGAGATCTAACTAGCTTGGCTTCGGAAAAATCTTCTTGTTCTCCCGAAGCTTTTACGATCTGATATGGACCTGGTGTATACACTAATTATTACTATAACAACTATTAATATCAGATACAAAAGAATGGGACAAGAATAGCTACGAGTGCTCTGTTAAAATTAAGGTCATGAGAATGAGTCAAATGTCGGTCAAGCCTGAGAAGCAGGC
>DASVZW010000082.1:0-1869 GCA_036391475.1 Patescibacteria group bacterium
TACTGATCAGAGACGTCATGCCTACAAAGGGTACGATCACTATCGACGGGATCGATTTGGCCAAAATGAAGTCTAAGGATATTCCCGAGCTGCGTCGCAAGATCGGTGTTGTATTTCAGGACTACAAAATTATTCCCGACAAAACCGTTTACGAGAATATTGAATACGCTCTTCAAATTGCCGGAGTCGATAAAAATAAAATACCCGAAAGAATAGGCCACCTTTTAGAATTGGTCGGTATTCCCGGTAAAGAAAATCTTTTTCCTGTCCAATTATCCGGTGGAGAGCTTCAAAGAGCCTCTATCGCCAGGGCAATTGCTTCAGACCCTCCGATCCTTTTTGCCGATGAGCCTACCGGCAATCTGGACAAAGAAACATCCATGGAAATTTTCGATCTCTTGAAAAAAATAAACGAAGCCGGTACTACTATCATTATGGCTACTCACGACGTTACCTTGATCGAGAATAACCCCGCCCGGCACATCCATCTCCAACATGGCAAAATTGTTAAAGATCACGACCGTTCCGGTAAAAGAAAACCGGTAGTAGAAGAAGAACCCAAAAAGGAGGAAGATAAAGAAGAACACAAAAACGGCAAACATCATTTTGAAAAGGATCACGAAAAAAAATAAATATGCAAACTGCTTTTAAAAATATCCGCCGATCACCTTACCAAGCTCTGGCTGCTATTTTTATCGTCAGTTTGACCATGCTCATCATCGCTATTTTCTCTTTAGTTTCAATTGCCTCCCAAGAAATATTGCTGAACTTTGAAACCAAACCCCAAATAATTGCCTACCTTAAAGATGGTCACACTCAAGACCAAGTAGGACAGCTCCTAACTCAGCTCTCTTCCACCAAAGGTGTAAAAAAAGCGGTATATGTAAGCAAACAAGACGCTTTGGAGCTTTACAAAAAAAGTGTCGGTAATGACCCTTTGTTATTGGGTACTGTCACCGACTGGGGGATAGTGACCGCCGATATTTTGCCGGCAAGTGTTGAGATTACTGCTCAAAATCCGGCCGCCTTTCAAACCATCGCTTCTGTCCTGGAAAAAAGTGACATTGTCAGTAGCACTCCTCAGGGTTCCAAAGAAATTGATTTTCCCAAAGACGTTGTTGCCGAATTAACCAAATGGACCAGTGCTATCCGCATCGCCGGGCTCGCCTTGGTAATTGCTTTGACTGTAGTTTCTGTCCTTACCATCATGACCATTATTTCTATGAAGATCGCTTCACGAAGATTGGAAATTGGCACACTTAAATTAATCGGAGCCAAGAATTTCTTCATAATTAAACCATACCTCCAGGAATCTATGATCTATGGTGTCGTCGGCGCGTTTTTTGGCTGGCTCTTCTGCTTCATTGCCTTGCTTTACTCCACTCCTTTTCTTTCTCCCCGGCTGGGAGGGATCATAACTTTCCCCGTACCCATCGAGTTCATGCTGATATTACTAGGATGTATGCTGGTCTTTGGACTTCTACTGTCTTTAACTTCTGGTTTCTTTGCCGCCGCCAGATTTGTTAGAAGATCAAAATGAAGTATGTAGTACTTCTGGTTCTTTCCTTATTTTTGCTTGGTTTGGTTCCAAAAACTTACGCCCGGGAATGCACTGATACGCCTGGAACGGATTTGTCTCAACAGGATCTAATTAACTTTTGGAATGATGTTCGCGATGCCTGTAACGCCAAGATCACCGAGAATCAAGGCACTCAGCAAACTTTGAAACAGGCCATCACCACCATCAACTCCAAAATTAACCTGGCCCAGGCTCAAATTAACCAAACTCAGGCACAAATAACTCAGCTGGAAAAGGACATTGAAGTACTTTCCGGCGTTCTGGACACGGTCAACGTTTCCATGGATCAG
>DASVZW010000083.1:0-5738 GCA_036391475.1 Patescibacteria group bacterium
AAACCATATTTCTTCGCAAATTCACCATCTCTTTCGTCATGACTCGGCACACTCATGATTGCTCCCGAACCGTAAGTAGTTAGCACATAATCCGCTATCCAAATCGGTATTTGTTTTTTTGTAAACGGATTTATTGCATAAATGCCAGAAAAAACACCCGTCTTTTCTTTAGATAGCTCCGTCCTTTCCATCTCGGACTTTCTCCTGGATTTTTCAACATAATCAATTACTTCTTTATCGTATATTCCTTGTACCAAAGTATGCTCTGGAGCCAAAACCAAGAATGTCGCTCCTGGCAAGGTATCGGGTCTGGTTGTAAATACCTCCACTTCGCTGACTCCATCGGCCAATTTAAACCTAATTTTTGCTCCTTCACTCTTACCTATCCAATTTATTTGAGCCGCTTTTACTTTTTCAATAAAATCCGTATTTTTTAATCCTTCGATCAATCGGTCAGCATATTGGGTGATTTTTACTACCCACTGTGATTGAGTTCTCCTCTCAACCACGGTTCCGCAACGTTCACATTTTCCATTAACCACCTCCTCATTCGCCAAACCTATTTTATCTTTTGGACACCAGTTTATCGGCATTTCCTGTTTATATGCCAAACCCTTTTCAAATAATTTGATAAATATCCATTGTGTCCATTTGTAATAGTCTGGAGATGTCGTGTTTATCTCCCTATCCCAGTCAAATGAAAAACCCAAAGCCTTCATTTGTTCCTTAAACTTATTTGTGTTTTGTTTAGTTGCTTCCTGAGGTTTGATACCGGTCTTGATTGCATAATTTTCGGTAGGCAATCCAAATGCATCCCATCCCATCGGGAACATCACATTTTTTCCCAACATCCTCTGGTATCTTGCGTAAACATCTGCGCCTGTCATCGAAAAAGCATGACCCACATGAAGTCCGGATCCGCTTGGATAAGGAAACTCCGTCAACATATAAAATTTTTGTTTATCCTGAGCAAAATCTACTCCCTTATATCCCCAAAACCCTTCATATTTTGAGGACCACTTCTTTTCTACTTCCTTAAAATCATAGCCTGCCATAACTCATTATTTTACTCTACTCAATCACACCTGTCTGGATTTCTTTTAACCTTCGTTTCAACAATCTGTATCCTGCCACAGGTTGGTATCTTGTTCCGGCCCATTTACAAAAATACGGTCTCCCATTGGGATAATCTAAACATTCTCCATTGTTCTGCAATCTTTCGCATTCCATCACCCAAGCATGTTCAGTTTTCCCCCACCAATGTTTCCGACATAATTTCTATCTTCGCACCCAATTTTGTATAAACTTCAAAAATATTTGGATACCTTCTTCGCAAAATGTCTACTCCGTATATTGTGGTTGTTACATCGTCGGCCAAAGCTGCCAAGAAAATCGCCTTACAAGCCTGAATTACGCTTGGCGTTGTTACCGTCCCTCCCTTAAATTTAACCGGGCCATTGATGATGATCTTTTCCGGATCCATTATCATAATATCTGCCCCCATCTGATTTAATTCTCGGACAAAATCCAGTCCCGACTCATACATCCAGTTCTTTAGCAGCAGTCTTCCCTTACTTTTCGACGCCAAAGTCGCGATAGAGGGAATTGCATCCACCGGGAATCCCGGCCAAGGTCGGGGATAAAGTTTTGGTAAATTTGGAGCCGCCAGAGGGAAGCCCTCTTTGTTCACATCCACTTCCAATCCTCCCTTTCCCACACTCACAATGAGATCTCTTCCCTCCCTTTTAATATCAATGTTAAACATTTCAAACCACTTGAGGATTCCATCAACAATATCCGGAATGTTTGCTCCCAATATCTTGATCTCTCCGTCCGTAACCGCAGCCGCCACGATCAATCCGCAAATATCAATGAAGTCTGGTCTTGCCGCGAACTCTGCCCCTTTGATATTTTTTGTTCCCCTGATCTTCACTCTATTTGATCCCGCCCCCACTATTTCCGCTCCCATCATACTTAATAGATCCAACACATCAACCACATGAGGTTCACACGCGGCGTCGATCAACTCGAATTCGGCTTCGACTCCGGCTGCGTACATAGCAAAATTTTCCGTAGCTGTAACGGATGCTTCTATTTGCCACACTCTGTTTTCTTTTTTAATATTTTTCGGCGCTTCAAAACGGACATAATCTCCAACCCTCTCGACTTTTACCCCCACTGCTCTAAATACATCCACATGCGCTTCGATCGATCTCATTCCCAGTTCACATCCACCCGGCATCGGTACCTCTGCCACCCCAAATCTTGCCAAAAGGGGGCCAACAAACATCAATGATCCTCTAAATTGTCCACCTATTGCCAAATCAACTTTATAGGAATTAAGGTTCTTACAATTTATTTTTACCGTCTCCATATTCTCATCGATATCGGCCCCCATCATTTTCATCAACTGCAATATTTTTTCTACATCACTGGTTGCCGGTACATTCTTAAAAATAATATCCTCATTGGACAATAACGCTGCCGGCAAAGCTGCAACGATCGAATTTTTGTTCGGGATCGGCGTCACCTCACCTTTTAATTTTCTGCCTCCGGTTACTTTTATTATTCCTGCCATAAAAAAGAATTGTACCTTTAATTTGTAAAATCTCCTAATAAAACGATCTCCGATTCCAAATCAATGCCTATTTTTGCTTTGGCTCTCTTTATTACCTCATCCCTAACCGCTAAAAAATCTTTGGCGGTCGCCTTTCCTTCATTCACGATAAAGTTATGATGAGCCGTTGACACCGCAGCACCACCCACTTTGTATCCGGTCATCTTCAACACATGTTCAATTAAATAACCAGTGGCGGTGGTCGGATAGCCATGCTTTTCCTTATCTTCTTCAGAGATATTTTTAAAAACACATCCGGCAGAATTCATTGGCTGTATAGCTTTCCGTTTTGCCCACTCGGTCACCACTTCTTTCGCCTTTTCCTTATCTCCAAGATACATATCAAAAACCACCTCCACAATGATTTCTCCTGATTTATGGAATCTGGATTGGTCATAATCCAAACCCAGCTCATCGGCCGACATACTCTTTATTTCCCCATTTAGTCCTAATACCACCACCTTATCCACCATCTCCTTTATTGTGTGCGTACCTCCATGAACATTGTTAAATACGGCTCCTCCGATAGTTCCGGGAATTCTGGAATACCACTGTAAACCGGTCACTCCCTGATCGATTAGTCGCATCATTGCCACCGCCAAGTTGACTCCGCTGTCGATTGTTACACTTATTCTTTTCTCATCCCATTCCTCATAATCCAGATCTTTAAAGTCGTATTTGAATGTTCCTTTACTGGCATCGGCTTGCCATCTGGTAGCCACAGGTTCCGTCAGGAAAGTTTCCGTCTTTTTAGATTTTCCGATGCTGATTTTATTGCTGTTATTTTTAATTACCAAACCTCTTATACCTTTATCCGAAACCAATATATTACTTCCGCCGCCAACTACCGTGACCGGCACACCATAGCTTCTGGCCAATCTAACCGCCTTAATTAAATCTCCGGAATCCACTGTTTCATAAAAAATATCTGCTGGTCCACCTATACCTAAAGTAGTATGCAAAGACAAAGGTTCATCGAACTTGACCCTGTCCTGGTTCAAACATTTAGCTAATTCCAAAATTTTACTCAACTCTCTAATTTTATCACCGGCCGTAATTTTAGCTATATCACTACACAGTCACCAAATTTGTTTTCGATCTCTTCTTTAATTTTCCGTTTGCCTTCTTGGCTCACGGTCATCACCACTCTCACCAGGAACCGCTCTTCTTTGTTTACCCTTTCGATCTTGATCCTGGTATCTCCTCCATTTTTTGCCACTATTTCCGCTATCTCGGACGAAACACCAATATGATTACTGCCAATAACCTGTACTGTTGAATAAAGCCCTTCCGGTATTCCAATTTCATCCAAACCCTTCTTTACCAATCCTAGATCCAAACCATTTGCGATCTTATAGTAAAGATCCGGTAAACCATACCAACACCCAAGATCCAGCAATAGATCACTTAATATTTCATGCCCAAAATCATCTAAGTTAAGAAGACCTCGGTCTTTTAAGACACTTGCCGCCAAAATCGACTTTCCCTTATTTACTTCAGAGTCATGATCTATCACGATCAATTGTTGCTCGATCATTCTTTTAGTTTCATCATTACAATAATTGAGCCACTCGGTTCTTGGCTTTTCTTGTGTGACATCGGTCACGATTTCCACCAAACCTACATTTGGCACTACCGTAGATAGGTCCGACAAGCTTCCATCAATAATGATCCCACTGGCCTTGATTCCCAATGTTGCACTCAACTTATAAGCCACATCGATTCCTGTAGCTCCCGGTTCCATAAATACCAGTTCTTCTTTCGGAGTAAAAATTAATTTCCTTTGATATTTTTCCCGGTTATTCCTTAATTCCTCGTCGGAAAGACTGAGTACTCCCCAATTATTAAACTTTTCTCTTGTAGCAGTCGTGAACGCTATTTCTAAGTTACCCTCGGGAAAACGATAAGTATCGTGAAGTGCCGAATATCCATTACTGGCCGGATTAACAATATAGTCATCATGTCTAGCCTTATCCAACTGATTTTTATATCGGAACCTCATTACTCCCATCGCCTGATAAACATCACCAATATTTTCATCCGGCACAATTACTCTAATACTTACCACATCAGTAATATCTTCAAAACTTTTTGGTCTGGAACCTGCCCGGA
Organism: Patescibacteria group bacterium; assembly: GCA_036391475.1. GTDB lineage: Bacteria > Patescibacteriota > Microgenomatia > UBA1400 > MFAQ01 > CAIQPO01. Next base: position 4,730 of record DASVZW010000083.1, read on the forward strand.
TTCCTGCCTTTTTTTGTTTATCCCAAAGTTCCCAGTAACCACCAACCTGATGTTCCACAGTTGCGGCAATTCCCCGACCTCGTAGCTCCTCTGCGATTTCCAGTTCTCTTCTTTCTATAAATTCATGGTTTATCCTGGGATCTTGATCTATTATTTTTCTAATCGCCCCATACGTCTCGGGATATAAATAATGAAAAGCATAATCTTGTAAGGCATTTTTTACTTGCCATAATCCAAACGATTCGGCCAAAGGACCATAAACTGCGATAGTCTCTTTGGATTTAATTTTTTGTACCACGGGATTCATACCTTCCATGGTCGACATGTTGTGAAGACGGTCCGCTAGTTTTATCAAAGCCACTCCCGGCTCGATCAAGCTTCCTCTGGTTACCTTTCTTAGAGTCTCGAATTCATTTTTATCTCCCTCCCTGGATTTTAGTTTTGTTACTCCATCTACTAAAAAAGCTACCCGTTCTCCGAAAAATTTTTCGATATCTTCCAAACTGATGATATCCGGATGATCCTCGAAGCTATCATGGAGAAGACCGGCCACTACCTCATCTTCACCGGCACCCCATTTTTTAAGAGTATTTGCCACTGCCACACAATGGTAGATATATGGTTCTCCGCTTATTTTTCGTCTATCACCTTCGTGTACCTGAGTCGCTACAAATAAGGCACTTAGTACCCTTTCGTTATTCTGTTCAGCAAAAGATATGAGCGACGTCTCAAACTTAATTTCTGGCCTGTTGTTTAATCTTTCACTAGACAGCATTTTTCAAATCATAACATCCCTTTAGGATATTTGTCTCCGTATCAGACTTACTGCCTCCTCTACAGGGACTGTCACTTGTTCTCCGGTTTTCATTGCTTTCAATGAAATTTTTCTCTGCTGGACTTCGTCTTCTCCGATTATGGCAACATAAGGCACTCCAATTCTATTGGCATATTCCAATTTTTTCTTGAACTTAGCTTGTTCGGTATAGACTTCGGTTTGGATTCCCATATT
>DASVZW010000084.1:0-1539 GCA_036391475.1 Patescibacteria group bacterium
TGATCGTGAAAGGAAAATTCCAAGTATTGGTCGATACCGGTCCCGACATAAATAAATTGGATACTTGTTTAAGTGAGGCATTACCGTTCTGGGATAGGGAAATAGAGGCGGTTTATATTTCTCATGATCAAAAAGATCATGCCGGGGCTCTTACGGAACTAAAGAAAAGATTCAAGATCGATAAACTTTTAACTAAAACAAAAACAAATGACCTATTGAGATACGGAAGTTTACAGATTGATACATTAAAAGGAGTCGATCCTGATGCTTATGTCGATAAGAATAACAGCACCGCCGTTAATGATGAGTCGGTTATCCTCCGGATGGTCTATAACAAATTCTCGGTCCTATTTACCGGAGATATTGATGAGAAGGCTGAATTAGCACTGCTTACTAGTGGAGTGCTTAAAGAAACGCAAGTGCTAAAAGTAGCTCATCATGGCTCAAAATATGGATCAACAAATATTTTTTTAGATGTGGTCAAGCCTAAATTGGCAGTGGTTTCGGTAGGTGCAAATAATAACTATGGTCACCCCAATGGTGATACTTTGATACGTTTAGAATCAGTAGGTGCAAAAGTATTAAGGACCGATAAAATGGGATCGGTGGAAATAAACTCGGATGGAGATAAGGTGAGCATAGTAACTACGAAACGAGATTGATTGTTTTGGGGATTTGTCCTAATATTAATTTGGTTAGTCTAGTAAATAAGATGATTTTATTTATCAATGATTTGTCAGTTTTAAATTCTCACCTGCCCGGTGGGGATAGTTGGTTTGTAGATAAATAAAGTCTGCGGTAGTTATCGGTATACTAGCCAGGAATGATCTAGACGTTCTTGAATAAACCGTTGAATGTAGTTTGTTTGACAGGATATGACGAACTCGACTCTTTATCGAGGATATCCGGGCGAGTCGGTATGAGGAGCTTTGTTAGACGCAAACAGTGGTAATACATTCTGAGAATAAAGTAGAAGTATTGCCACTGCTTTTGCTTTTTTACGGTACAATGGTTGCATGAGATTTGAACCTAAAGTACATAAGTTGGGAAAGTTAAAAGTCGTTTTAGTGAAGGAGGTACGTGAGTCAGTCACTGTACGAGCCATGGTGGGCACCGGGTCCAGAGAAGAGTCCGATAAGGAAGCTGGAAGTGCCCATTTTTTGGAACATTTTGTCTTCAAAGGGACACGGAAGTTCCCCAAGATGTTCGATATCAATGAGGCAGTAGAGAAGGTCGGTGGTGCTTTCAACGCTTATACCGGTCAAAATGAAATGGGTTTTTGGGTAAAAATGGACAAAACTAATTTACCCTTAGCGGTTGAGATCGTTGGTCAGCTCTTAACGGAACCGGTACTTCCGAAAGAACATTTTCATAAAGAAAAGGGAACAATTCTGGAGGAGTTGCACATGTACGAAGACAGGCCGAGTAGCAAAGCTGCTGAAACAATGGTGGAGACGATGTATGGAAAGACGAATTTGGGACGGCCGATCATTGGAACGGTCAAGAGTTTAAATGATATGGTGGTTGAAGACTTAAGGA
>DASVZW010000085.1:0-7489 GCA_036391475.1 Patescibacteria group bacterium
TTCCTGCTCCATCCAGTCCATTTGGGTGTCGCCCTCATCAATATCACCAATTTTGTAGGTTTTTCCGGTATAGAAAAGGATACGTTCGGTGGTGGTGGTTTTTCCGGCGTCAATATGAGCAATAATACCGATGTTTCTAACACGGTTTAGTGGAACTTGTTTAGAGACGGCTGTAGCCATACTTTTTTGAGTTTTTCAGTAATTGAATATTTGGACGAGATAAACCTGCCCTTGCAGGACAGAATTTCTACAAGGCTAATTTTACCATAAGGCAGGCTAATTTTGGTGTTGAAGGAAAGGATAATTGACTTTAAGCACAAATCGTGCTATTATAGGGTGTTTTTGAGCACATTAATCTAAACGACTAAGCCTGAGGAGGCATTTATGTTCACGATGAGTGGTTTTCTTCCCCGCGCGATTCTGAACTACGTACTAACCTGCCTGCTGTTCTTCTTTTTCCAGAGCAACGGTTGGATCATCATGGACGGCGATTTGAGCATTTGGCAGATCGTGCTTATCACCGGTCTGATCCTGACGGTCGTCGGGGTCATTATCGCCATTCCAATCGCAATAATCTTTCAGATCTTTAAAGACACGGAGGTAGGGACCGGATGTCTAGCCGTGCTGGCCATCCTGATGACTTTGCTGGTGGTGGGTCTACCTGTGATCGCCTACGGTGAGTTCTACCTGGTGGGTAAGTTCACGGGGATGTTCATGATGACCACAGTCTGGTGGCAGGTTTACTTAATTGGGCTGGCTTTTTGTCTGTTCCAATTCCGGAACCCCAGCGAAAGCAAAACCAAAAAAGTATCCCACATCGATCTCACCCCTCTTGCCCGGCCAGAAACCGCATACGCCGTGCCGGCGACAGCGACCCCAGCCGTAAATCCAGAAGCCGCGCGATGGGCCGGAACCATGGAAGCTAAGCCTGCTCCCAAGAAGGATAGCGACCATTGTATCTATTGCGGTACCAGGGTATTCCCCACAGACCGAAGATGTCCTTCCTGCGGTGGCGACTTAGCCTAGTTTCAAAACAACCTCCCCTATTTGGGGGAGGTTTTTTTATGTTTTAAATCTTCAAGTATTCTCTGTCGGGCGGCTACCGGATAAACATTAGTCTGATTAAGAATATCAATATCGAACCATTCGGGGTTGTACCAATCATCCGGATGACTGTATTCCTTTTCCTCTCCGACCAATTCCGGTATACCATCTTCCAATTTCAGGTAATAGATGAAGGAATCTTGGCCATCTACATCAACTATCTTAAAATCAGAAATCAATGAAATTACTTTAAGTCCCGTTTCTTCGTAGATTTCCCTTTTGACAGTAACCTCCGGGGTTTCATCGTCCTCTATTCCCCCACCAGGTAAAACAAAGTATTCTTCACCTTTCTTGAGCCGATGAATAAGCAGAATTTTGTTATCTTTTATGATAATTCCACGAGCTGTTTTGTCGGTTCTGGCCATGATTCATTTTATTACCTTCTATTCCTGGAATGTCTATCAAAAAGTTTACGGGAATGATGACCGTGATCCTTAAACTGTTTGTAGATATCTGGAGCAAGATCCGCCAACCATTCTTTTCTGATCTGAAGACAATTGGTGGCATACGCTTTACCTTGGGGGTTAATAAAGATCTCATCGGAGATAATTAGAGCATCCCGATTAAAGGTGTGGTCAGAGAAAATAGACCCGGGATGGACACCAATATCGTTTTTGGTACCGTCGATCTTTCTTAAAAATCGTCCCGATGTTTGCATAAGGTTTCCAATCAAGCCCGAAGTAATGGCTCTGCCAATAGCATCCCAACGGAAAGACGGCCCGGCATCCGGATCAATTTCTATTCCGTGATTTGACAAAACATCAAGAAGCTCGAGTCTTAAATTTTTGGCTTCTTCCAAACTTTTTTCATTCAGGTAATTTCTTTGACACCAATTAGCGTCGTAGCCACTTTTAACGTAGGCATTCCAAACATTGAGAAGAACCGCAAAGTCCGAAACGGCGTCTTTTTGGAATTGGTGTTGGTGCCTATCGGCGTCCCGTATGAGATCGATGTCGGTAGGCCGAACGAAAATATTTTTTCCCTCAAGTAACGAGGCAATGATACAAATTTCGTTAACACAGTCAACTTGAGGTTTGGTAGCTTCGATCAGCATACGACCAAGCCTCGGCTCGAGTCCAAATTCAACCATTATTTCGCCAATTTCAGTTAGATCGCCACGATCATCGAGAGCTCCGAGGAGATGAAGATCGTTCTCGGCTTGACGGACCGCGGAAATGTTTGGACGATCAATAAAATCAAAATCAGCAACCTCTTCAATGCCAATTTTCTTCATGGCCAAAACTAGCTGGCCCAAGTTTGATCTCTGGATCTCCGGGGAGGGATATGGAGGACGACGTTTCATGCTATCTTCAGGGAAAAGACGATAGCAAAAACCCGGGGCGGTCCGACCGGCCCGACCTTTACGCTGTTCCAGGCCACTTAGAGCATGTTCAACCAGGACCAGTTGTTCAATGCCCGAACGCGGATTAAATTGGGTGTGCTTGATAAGACCCGAGTCAATGACGTGGATAATTCCGTCAATGGTAACCGAGGTTTCGGCAATATTGGTGGAAACGATTATTTTTCTTTTTTTTGAGGGTTGAAAGATCCTATCCTGCTCTTCGGGAGGGAGCTCGGAGTGAAGAGGTATTATTTCGGCGGTATTTTCGCCAATTAATTCATTTATCTTTTCAATAGTTAAGCCAATTTCTTTTTTCCCGGGCATGAAAATCAAAATGTCCCCCGGTAAATTTCCCCTGATGATTTTTTTGACACGGTCAGCCGCACCCGCAGTGTAGTCATAACCCCAAGGGATCTCATTTTCATAAAAAACTTGGACCGGATACATTTTCCCGGGAATCTCGAGAGAGTTATTGACTTTTCCATCGCCAATAAATTGTGAAAATTTATTTCTTTCAATTGTGGCAGAAGAAACTACAACATGGACCGGATCAAGTCCCGCATCGTAGCGGCGTTGATTGACGTCCTTGATAAGACCAAGACAAAGATCGATATTCAAACTTCTTTCATGAGCTTCGTCTATCATAACGATCGAGTATTCCAATAGAAGAGGATCAAATTGTATCTTTCTCAGGAGAATGCCGTCGGTCATAAAAGTGATGTCGGTGCTGTCTTGAGTGAAATCTTCAAAGCGGATGTTATAACCGACCCGTTCACCAACTTCAGTTCCCATCATGTCGGCTACTCTGGCAGTAACACTTCTGGTGGCAACTCTCCTGGGCTGAGTGACGGCGATACCACCCTTTAGTTTGAGTTCGTCACGTAGCTCAAGGAGTAAAAGAGGCAGACAAGTGGTCTTGCCGGAACCTGTTTCTCCAACCAGCACAAAATTTTGATGCTCTCTGAGGGAATCGCGAATGACCTCTCGTAACATGGAAACAGGAAGGTGATTAACGTTTTCCAGAACTTCTTCAGGGGTAGGAAGACTGGACAGGATTTCCGGACTTTTATTAGCCACAAAACGGTTTATTTAGTATTGGCGTAAGATTAGCACACTCGATCTCAAATATATACGGTCTCATGAGAACCGATATTCAGAAGTGTAATATGGTCGTCAATAATCTCAAAAGTTATTCTGTTACTCATGTCGAGGGATAATGACCAATCATTTTTATCTTCAAGTTTATGAGTTCTAAGAGATGGATGATCAGGATCAGTGATCAGTTCCGAAAGAGATTTAATAATTTTTTGTTTGTCATCCGGGTTCCCCTTTAGATAATTTCTCAAGGTCTTCTCAAAAGCAGGAGTAATTATTATTGAATACATTTGCTAGAGTTCATTTATATATTTTTCTATCCCCGATGGATCGCTGAGGATGATATTCTGTGCCTGGACTTCAATTGGATAAAGAGTATTTTTGATCAATTGATCAGAGGTATTTCCTTGATAATGGATTACTTGGAAACCAAAGTTTTTGGCAGAATCTATATTAGTTGAGCTATCGTCAATAACAAGAACCTGATCGTATACAAGGCCAGGTATCAGAGACTTTGATAAATCAAAGGCCTTTGCCCAGTATTCCATAGAAGGTTTTATGACTCCAATTAGAGCTGAATTTACCGTAAGGTCCGGCAAATCAGAGATGGAATATTTTTCCAAGATATCCTGCAGACCGACGGAGTTATTGGTGGTATAGATTATTTTTACTCCCAGATTAGCTTTAGCCTCTTCGAGTAAACGGTAGAGGTTATCATTACGATTTTCCGATGAAAAAAAATCATTGGTGAACTCCTCCCAAATTTTTGGATCAAGATTCTTTGTCTTTATAAATTTATCCAGATCCGATGTCGACTGACCGGTATGGATAAAGTCGAAGACAGATCCAAAAGTTTCCTTGGGAATGCCGTATTTGTCATAGTATTTTTGATAGATCTCGCTGGCAGAGTTCCTTACCAAGACATTTCCGATATCGCAGAAGACTACTTTGATGGGCATCTAAGTAAGTTTATCAAAACTGCCTGATTATTTTAGAAAGAGAATAGGCTGATTATATTTGCCAAGAATGATTGCTGAGTAGATATCACCTGGCCGGTGTCGGCAGACACAACTAGAGTCTGAGGTTGAGATACATTGAATAGATTAAGCAGTTTATAGGTTTTTTGACCGGTAACTTCATAAACAGGCTGGCCATCTTTTACCATGATCGCCATCGGAGCGACCGTAGACGAAGAAGGAGAAGCGACTTCCAGAGTTCCTTTTAATTGGTTAGCGACTTGGTCGGGGGTAAGGTTTATTGGTTTTTCCCCTTGAGGAGTGGTGACGGCCAGGCCATTTTGACCACCAACTGAAATTGGGTAGACAGTATTAGCGGAAAAATTATCCTTGGTTACCTTAAGGGCGGCGCCTGAGGTGCTAATTTGTACACCACTTTGCTGTAACTGGGCATCAACAGTCTGTTGTATCTGCTGTAGTTGTTTGGCGGAGACACTTACGGGAACACCATTTTGATTTTCGACACTTTTTTGAACTCCTTCAGGCGATGTTTCGTATTTAAAATGAAGGCTTTTATTTTCCATCTCAACTTTGATGCTGTTGTTATCTTCTTTTTTTACTTTGATCTTGGCACCATCCTTGGTCTCAATCTCAAGTTCTTTCTGTTGTTCCTTAATTTGATCGGCTTGTTCTTGTGTCTGTTCTTTTTGTTGTTCCTGGGTATCACCGGTATTTTCGTTTTGATTTTCGACTTGATTCTCTACCGGATCTTTTGAGGCGCCGGACGATTGTTGATTTTCGCTAGTATCCCCCAGGACGACCGAATAGGGTTTATCAAATGAGGCAGAGGCGACTTGTACTAGAGTCTTACCTGCACCGATAAATAAAAATATCGATAACAAAATAAAAACAAATTTGCCCACCGGAAAGTTGGCTGATTGTTTTTTGGAACTTATTTTTTTGGACATTGAAATCATTATAAACTTTTTTTGCAAATTGTTATTTAAACCAAGATTTTTTAAACAGAGGTAATATAATCACGATATTGCGTGGGACATTGAAAAAAAGGAGGAAAAATGAAAAGTTATTCGAGTGTGAGCGTCCGCCGGTTTAAAAGTAAGTATCCTATCAAGCTAATGTTGGCCATGTTACCCAGAGAGTGTTCAGTCCGCCCGGATGAAAATGAAGATGGAATGTTTTTTGTGGGTTTAAAAGCAGATCCTTTTTCCGAACCAACTGAAGTAGGTAGAATAAATTTTTTGGAAAATATTTTGTACGTAGAATTCTTTGATACGGAAATGGGCGAAATGTTTAAAGATAAGTACTACAAGATGTATCCCGAGTTGCAAGAATTGGATAAAAAATAATCGTTTCGTGTGCCGCCCAAAAGGGCGGCTTTTTTGTGATCTTTCCATAAACCAAAAATCCCGCCTAAAGCGGGATCTTGGTTGAATGATAATTCAAATTTACCAACGGAAGTGAGCGAAAGCCTTGTTGGCTTCAGCCATCTTGTGGGTATCAAGCTTTTTCTTGATAGCGGCACCCTGATTCTCATGGGCGTCCATAAGTTCGGCGGCGAGCTTCTCGGCAAAAGTTCTTAAAGGATTACTGCCTCTAGCCTTGACGGCGTTAAGGATCCAACGGATGGCGAGAGAGTCACGACGCTCGGGACGGATAGGAGTAGGTACCTGGTAGGAGGCACCACCAACACGGCGGGAACGGGTTTCGATGGTGGGTTTTACATTTTCAATAGCCTCGGACATGTAGGTAACCCCATCTTTACCGGTTTTCTCGGCAATGATATCGATAGCTTTGTAGACGTGTCTGGCGGCGACTGATTTTTTACCGTCACTCATGGCACCGTTAATAAGTTTAGAGACTAGGGCGTTACCGTAGATTGGATCTAGGACGACTGGTCTGACTGGTGTAGATTTTGATCTCATATTATTTTAGTTATTTAGCACTAGGTCTCTTGGTACCATATTTACTTCTGGAAGTACGGCGTTTTTCGATGCCACCGGTATCAAGTTTGCCACGAACAATGTGGTACTTAACACCCGGAAGATCACGAACACGACCTCCACGGATCATGACGATACTGTGCTCGGCAAGGTTGTGACCTTCACCCATGATGTAGGCGGTGACTTCCTGTTTGTTGGAAAGTCTAACACGGGCAATCTTACGTAAAGCGGAGTTAGGCTTCTTGGGGGTCATGGTTTTGACCTGAAGACAGACACCAGCTTTTTGTGGGTTCTGAGTTGTGACCATTCTACGCTTGACGGCGTTGAAGGACTTACGAAGAGCAGTAGTCTTTACCTTTTTGGTATTACTGATGCGCTTGTGTTTGATGAGTTGATTGATTGTAGGCATAATGCAGATGTGTATTTTATCAGATATTCTCAATCCTCGCTCTGAGCTTGCTGGTAGGTACGAGACGACCAATAATAACGTTCTCTTTCATACCGATCAGGTGATCAATTCTTCCCTGGACTGCAGAATCAGTGAGGACACTAGTAGTATCTTGGAAGGAGGCAGCGGACAACCAACTGTCGGTGTGAAGAGCAGCACGGATGGTACCGAGAATTAGGTTGGTCGCGGTTGCGGGTTCACCACCTTGAGCAATGATAGCTTCGTTGGCCATTTCGTAGGCACCACGGCTAATAACATCGCCAGCAACAAGAGGAGTGTCACCGACAGAGTCGACGCGAACATAGTCGCACATCTTCCTAACAATAACTTCAAAGTGTTTATCGTGAATTCCAATACCTTGGGATTCGTAGATGGCCTGGATCTCGCCAATTAAGTAGAGTTGAGAGGCACGGAGTCCCTTGATCTTAAGGAGGGAGCGAATGTCGACACCACCGGTAGCCAATTGGCTGCCAACGGAGACGAGATCACCATCCTCAACTTTAAGAGGCATAGCGAGAGGAATAAGGTATTCTTTACGTTCTTCTTTGCCACCTTTGCCTGTAGGAGTAATAGTAACTAAATT
>DASVZW010000086.1:0-1511 GCA_036391475.1 Patescibacteria group bacterium
AAGCATGGGTATTAGTATACACGTTTGTGGCTATTGGTGGTACAATACTAGCTTATGAAATCAACAATAAAAGGCAGACTTGAATGTGCCATTTGTGGCAAAGGAGTCCAAACTTCCAACCTGGTTAGTTTTTCCAAGAGAAGAATCAAACACGTCAGAAAACCTAATCTTCACTCTCACAAGATGGAGGTTGAAGGTACCAAAATTAAGATCAAAGTTTGCACCTCTTGCAAAAGAGCTCTACGCTTAGCCGAAAGAAACGCCGCCCAAAAGCAGTTAACGGCCAGTGCAAAATAGACTTGAGTTCAACGAGTGGTTCGATAGACCATGGGGTGCTACCCGCGATGAAGAGGGTGAACAAGACGGTTACACAACTTTTACCTCACTAGGAGAGTTCGCATGTATTTTTCCTGATTTCGGAGGAATGATGGCTGTTTATCCGGAGCGGGGATTGATGTTGCATTATGATGACAATGGAGATTTGAGCATGGCAACTCTAAGTTTGACTTCTTACTTGTTTGAGCTGGCTCATGGTAAGAACCGCAAAAAATTGGAGAGTATGGCGAACGGTGGAAAAAATATTGTTAGGATAGCGGATTACTTGATGTCAAACCAGATATTGGTACAAGCAACTTTAGACCTTGAAGAAGGGACATTTAAGTCGACGATGTTTGAAGGAGATAAAGAGACGATTTTAGCTGATGAAATAGGAATGGATTTTAGAAGAGGATTGATCGGAAAACTTGAATTTGGCGAAGAATTTATTTTGAATTTGGAGTTTATGGATTTTGGGGACGATCTGTTTATGGGAGTCGGAGAGACTTTTAAGGGATCCAAAACAAAGTATCTTGGAGTGGAAGTAAGTCATCACGCCGATTATGAAGAAGAAATTCTTGGCCAGCTAATGGATGATTATGATGATGAAGAGGGTCCGGACGGGACGAGTCTGGATTCCATCGGAAACATTGGGTGGAAAAATGAAACACCGGGATCAAAAGGAAAAGAACTCAGCCCAAAACGGTTCGAAAAGTTGGCCAAACAGATATTGATCGCTCAATCGGTCATTCATTAAGATATCCCGAGCAAAATTGTTTCCAGCTTATGGGATTTTTCCCGGACATTTGAACCTGTTCGATTTTTAGTTTATTCTCAACCAAAGAAGATTTTAGAATTTTAAGGTCTTTGTCCTTGATGGTGGTCCAAGCTCCGGGTTCCGGATTAAGAGAACGGATTAGAGCATGGGTCTCGGCTCCTTTTTCATTCATGGAATATCGAAGTTTTTCCCAAGGAATAAAGGCAGACTCCCGGGTAAGAGAACGGTGTGAGGGGGTAAAAGTGACTAGATTTTCATCTTGAGCCGTATAAGTGTAGGTTTTGGCACAAATTTCGGGTAATTTATTGTCCAATAACTGTATGGCCAGCCGAGTAAGTTTTGTAGTCAATGTGGCAGTGTTATCGTCTAGATCAATGGAAATTTTTTCTTGAGCAACAATTGGTCCGTGATCCAATTG
>DASVZW010000087.1:0-2114 GCA_036391475.1 Patescibacteria group bacterium
CCGTCTTCGTCAATTTACACTTGATTTCCCAAAATTTCCACAAGGGATATTTTGGGAAATGAGAATTGTCTCAGACCCCAGAGGTGGCTCTTTTTAGACCTATATATTGATAAATAGGCGATATTTTGTTAAAATTGCGGCATTCTGAAGAACTTTGAAATGGAGGCTATAAATGGCTAGATGGTTTAATTGGGTTTGCTTGGGAATGTTCCTGGTGGCGTCTGTCTTTGGAATTCTGGTGGCTCACATGCAGCCGGTGACGGCACTTTTAACCTATGCCGGTATTTACGGCTCAATGTGCCTGTCCGGTTGGTTGGTATTCTGGTCGCTCCGGTTCCTGATCCGGAAGTTTCCGCACAAATTTGACTGGGTGGTTATCCGGGTGATTTATATCTTTATCGCTTTCTTTATTTCGTACGGAATACTGACCGGCCTGTGGCAGTGGATCTTTAATATCCGTATCGTTTAAAGGAGCAAAATGGGAGCGAGATTTTTCCAAAACTTTCTGCTATTCGCTATTGGAGCTTCGGCTATCGCCTTGATCAACCCTGGTCACGACATAGTCCAGGCAGCTCTCTTGTCCGGTAGTTTAATGTTGCCGATCTTTTTGGCAGGGGAATCCACAATCTCGTTGGCCAGAGGATATCTAAAGGATAGTTGGTCCAAGTTATCGCAGACAGAATTGTTTTTCTCGATGGCTTTGATGTTCCTTCTCTGGTTTATTTTTTACGCTTTAACCTACCGATGGATATTTGTAGTTGCACTCCACTTAATGAAATAACTGAATTAACCCGCCTTTGTATAGGCGGGTTTTTTATTACTCAAATTAGGCGTTGGCAAGTTCTTCGTTGGAGAATTTCCGGTGGTTGAGAGGACGCCAGGCGTCCAATTCCGGATTGAGATTCCATGGACAAACAGATCTCATCCAGTCGAACTTTTCACTTACTTCACCGGTGATCGGATCAATACGGGTGTATTGAAACACCTGGCAATTATTGATCTTGTCCTTGGGGTCTTTTCTATTTTTCATTTCCAAATAGTCTTCGGGAAGCAAACCTTCCATGATGATGCGGATCGGCCAGATCATATTGCCATGGGAAACAACGATAGCCCGTTTATTGGGAATTTTCCGATATAAGGTAGCGAGTATACCAACACGCGCCCGGATCAAGACATCGGCTAATGATTCGCCTCCCGGGGCGGCAAAGTAATAAGGGTTGATCGATCTTTGTTGCATGATCTCCGGGTATTTGGTGTAGCGTTCTTCGTCCGGCATGACATCGAGATTTCCCCAGTCGTGTTCACGGACGTAGTCGCGGATATACCATTTGGCATTGGGAAGGTTTAAAAGCCCGGCAGTTCTTTTGGCACGGCGATAAGTAGAAGTGTAGTAGGCATCGAAGACTCCACCATTAATGTTTTTACGGATCCATTCACCGGCGGCTTTGGCTTGTTCCTCACCTTTGGGAGTTAAGTTCCAGGAGGAACTATGACGTTTCCTGAACTCTTCGGTGAATAGACTAGGGTCGCCATCCTCGGCTGCCTTGGAAGCGACATTACCTTCAGATTCGCCGTGGCGGACAAAGACTAATTCAAGAGGTCGGTGATTGGGTTTTAACTCGGTTTTGCCTGGCATAAGAATAGTTTATTCCATATGTTGAGTGGTGAGTAATGTTTGAGCTTGGGAAATTGCTTCCGATAAGGTAAAATATAGTCTGTTGAATGCCGTCGTAGCTCAGCTGGCAGAGCGCGTTCTTGGTAAGAACGAGGTGTTGGGTCCGACCCCCAACGACGGCTCCCTGTATCATAAACTTAATGCCGAGATGGTAGAGTGGTCAAATACTCGGGTCTGTAAAACCCGCGGCGCAAGCCTACGCAGGTTCGAACCCTGCTCTCGGCACCATAAAAGAATTCCTCCCTTGTGGGGGAATTTTTTTATGATCCATGAAGGGTTCGAAAGTCGGAACCAGTTTCGTAACGAACCTGGTGAGACAGGTCCCGAGGAAAATTAAGAAAAAATTTTACCGAGGGGAACCCTGCTCATTTTTGTTTTTGGTAAACTGGAGATATGGTAAAAATTTCTAGGTTAATGTTGATGTCAGTGATTGGAATGG
>DASVZW010000088.1:0-7744 GCA_036391475.1 Patescibacteria group bacterium
AAAATGGGTTCGATATCTCACAAAATATATCAAGGTACGTGCTTTTTAATATTTGGCAAAATTTACCCGGAGGAGTAAAAATTTACGCTTGGGTATGCCCGAATGAGGTATCAATTTGTCATATTCCATACGAAATCAAGATTGGGTCCGATGACATCCCTGATATAAATCCACATAAAATCAAGTTTTCCTATTCTTCTGATGGCGTATATCGTATATTTGAAGAAGACTCCAATATACCGCTTTTTGTGTCTCAGCCAAATCAAAAACGACCTTATGGTTTATGGTTCGGAAATTCTTTGTTCGCGCAATCGAATGACGATTGGTCATCATTTGAAGTTAGTAATATTGAATTAAATCAAAAAAATTCTGTTGTTGTCATTCCTGGGCTGGGTGCAAGTTGGGATTACGCTTCTTTACTAAACAATTCATTAAGCAACAATTGGCAGATACCCTCTTTTGTTACGGTCTACGATAGTTTAATTAAATCATTGGAAAATGCCGGGCTCGAGTTAAATAAAGATCTGTTTGTTTTCTCTTATGACTGGAGAAAACATGTTGATAAACTTTCCGAGGAGTTGTCGGCTTTTATCGTTGCGCACTTTGGTCAAAACCAAAAAGTTAATATTGTAGGACACAGTTTGGGTGGCTTGATCGCGAGAATATATGAACAGAATTATGGAACAGATAAAGTCGATAAAGTGATTACCGTAGGGAGTCCGCACCTTGGAGCTCTTGATGCATATTCAGTGTGGGAAAACGCTTCAGTATGGGGAAACGTATGGTGGGAAAAAGCTGCTTTGGAATTGGCAGTGCAGCTTAATCAAGGACAAGGAAAAAATAGAGTCGACACATTAAGGTCACAAGCTCCAGTAATAAAAGATCTTCTCCCTGTGTATGATTACTTGAACATTAATGGCAATTTGAAACATTGGTATCAACTAAATCAAAAGAACACATATTTATCCGATAAAAATAACGCTCTTCAACCAAACAACATAACCGCTCTCTACGGAGATAATGAGCAGACAAAATCGGTTCTAAAAGCCAAAAACAGATCAGGATTAGATACATTAATTGGTGTTTGGGAAGATGGAAAACCGATAGACGAAAACCCATTTATAACCACCTTTGGAGATGGCACAGTAATTTCGCAAAGTGCTACAGGAGGTTATCCTAGCAATAATTTTTCATCAAATCATGTTGGACTGGTTTCAGACATAAATGTAATTGAAAATATATTGGATTCTTTCGGGCTAGACAAAACAAAGGCTGAAATTGTACCAAGTGACCAAAAAACGAACTTATTTACAGCGATATTACGGTCTCCGGGTCGACTGGAGATATGTAATGTCCAGCTGAGTAAGTGCAATGGTGATCTAGGTGTGTATATACCTGAATACAAGCTTTTTATGCTTCCTGGATACAACAACGAAGATTTGGTGGTGAAAGTATACGAGGATGGCTATGGAGAATACAAATTAAATTTGGGAAATATAAATACTTTATCGACTTGGACGGTGATTACCGGAAAACTGGACAGACAAGGCCAAATCGATAACTATGATATTCATTCTGCAAGTAATTCACTCTCGGTTTATCCCAACAGCATAACCTCGGAAAATTTACTGAAGCAATGCAAAACAAAAATGAATTCGTTATCACCTAATTGGGACAGAACCAACTTAGTCGAGTCAATACTAAACAATAATCTTTCATCAACTATAAGAATTAAATACACCAGACTACTAAAAATGGTGCTTAGGAACGAAATATGGAAAGCTAAAATAACTAAGAAATCAGACAACATATATCAAGCTCTAGATTGTTGGGAGAATGCCGATTATGAGGTTAAAAATTTTCTCTCAAATTCAAGTGTCAGGATTAACCCAATTAACTATCAGTTAATGGTGTCTAGACTTGGAAATACCATAAATTCAAAGCTGGCCACTAGTAAAAATTTGACCGCTTATGAAGCTTATCAGGCGGCACAAAACAAATTAAACGACAGTAAACTAACGACTAACAACTCATTAAGTATGGAGCTGGCTTCCAGTGCCGAACAATTATTCCTAGTTTCTTTGGATTTAAGATAGATCACTTCCGGATGCCGAGAACATATAGTTCTTTTTTGTGGTCTTCGTAGACTATCCTAGTCCTCCACTTCTTAATTACATCTCCGCCGAATTCCCAGAATACCAGATTGTCGTTCTCACCCGATCCATGATAGCTTGGTGTGCCAATATGATTTATTTTTCCGTTAGCTATTCTTGCTTTTCGAACAGACTTTCGATCCATGATCAAAGGAACCGTAAAAAGCAAATATCCGCCAGGTTTTAGAATTCTTACACATTCCTTAATCGCCTTCATTGGTTGATTAACGTGCTCCAAAACTTCAGTGTGTAATACAAGATCAAAAGAGTTATCAGGATAAGTGAGTTTCTCGATGTCTTGATGCTTAATTCCTTTTAGCCAATTTTTAACACGGGTTTTGAAGTCAGTTCCCGGTACGTACTCGGAGTAAGACAAGTGATTACATTGACTAAGTACCGGATGTAGTTTTCCACAGGAATTAATTTCGGCTATGTGTAAATTGTTTCTATTTGCTTCAAAGATCCACTCATGTAAATTTCCGGCTTTACCTAAAGGTGTAGTTTTTAGAATGGCCGAAGCAAAACCCCTTGATCTGGCCGAATTGCCACAAAAAGCACAATTACTGGATTCCCGAGCGTCAAATTTTTCCCTCATTTTGGTATCGAGACCCCAAATGGTAGAGAGCTCCTGGTTGATAACCTTTGTTACGGGAAAATTATTATTCTTATGGCCACAAACCGAACAACTATTAGTAATCAAAGAAGACATATCTAGATTATATTGTTTCTCAACTCATATATAATTATATTTTGAGGTAAACCAAAGCTAAAAAGGCTATGTCGATCAAAAGCAGTCTAATTAAAAACACCGGATTCAACCTCGCAGGATATTTTTATCTTTTACTGGCTAGTTTTTTCTCAATCTCGATCCTTTTACACAATTTAGGTAGAGACGTTTTTGGAGTTTATGTTTTCCTGGCCTCATTCATTTCTCTGGCTGCAGTTTTTGACTTCGGTATTTCCACCGCGGTCGTAAGAAAGTTATCGATTCCTCAAACTACCAGAGACGAAAAAGTAAAAACTTGGAAAACCTCGTTTTCCATATTTTTGATTTTGGCAGGAATATTATTTCTGACTGTAATTGTATTGCTTCAATATTTGTCAAAAACAATGGGAATCTTTTCTCATATTGACGGAAGTACACTAAATTTTTCAATCTTGATCTTGGCAGTGATTATCTTTATAAACCATGTTAATACCCATCTTCTTAGTCTGCCTCAAGCCGAACAGAGATTTGACATTTTTAATGTTAAAACGTTTTTTGTAGGGACGGCTAATACGGTGGTTTCGGCTATAGTTTCCGGTTTCTACCACAATATCGCATTGCTTTTTTTGTTCCAACTGGTTTTCCATTTGCTAACTTTTATATTCATGATCGTATATTCTCTAAAGTTTTTTTCCGGAAAAGATTTTGCCCCTCGATATGACAGAAGAACGGGTAAAGATCTATTTTCATTTGGAATCAAAAACTTTGTCGGAACTCTGATGGGTCAGGTAGAAAGCCAATTGAGTGGATTTGTATTGGGGGCAATGGCGACTGCAAGTGCGATCACTTCATTTAGTATTCCCCAAAGTATTGTTGTAAAAGGCGCAGGAGTAGTATCTCAGTTTGCTCAGGCTTTTTTTCCACTGAGCGCCTCATTATTGGAAAAAGACAGGATAAAAAAATTAAAATCTTTAGTTTTGGGAATTGAAGCAATCACTCTTGCCGGTGGTATCTTGGCTGTCTTTCTTTCATTTTCGATTGGAGACCAATTCCTTACCTGGTGGTTGAAGGACCCCGTGGTAGTTCAGACAGCCTTTCCTGTTTTAAAAATATTAAGTTTTTATTTTGTCTTAGTCTCTTTGACTCCTGTTCCTACTGCTTTGTTGCAAGGCTTGAACAAACCTCAGATACCCTCTTTTTTTGCGACTCTGACGGTGACTTTTGAAATAATCTTATCGATATTATTGGTGCCTGGAATGGGGCCAGTGGGTATGGCATACGCGTTCTTGGCCAGCGTATGTGTCACTGTGCCTTTAATGCTGGGAGCATCATGGAAGAATCTTCAGATGGAGATCAAAAGAACTCAATCTCTTGACGAAATACCGCCTCAGATATCGCCCGTTTCAACAATTTAATTCCATCTTGCAAACGATGCCGATACGGCTTGTGGACCGATATCTTTCCTATATTCTTTCGTAAAGATCTTTTTACCTTAGGAAGAATTTTTTGATCATCTTTTTTGGTAGCAACTAAAATCACTTGCTGGGGATTTAGTTTTACTTCATCATCAAATGGTGGAGAAATGGAAAATGCCAACTGATGTTCAAGTTTGGGGAAAAGAGCTTTTAAACCCATGGGAGTGTAGCGGAAATAATCGGATGGGTGCATATGTATGGGAAAGTTCTGTTGACTCGAGATAACGGCAAAACCGGTTGGTTTCAAAACTCTTTCGATCTCTGCACATATAAGCCAAGGTTTATTGGCATGTTCTAATGTTTCCAAACAAAAAACAACATCGAACGACTTATCTGGAAAGGGTAAATTCTCCGCGCTGGCGACCAAATCAACGCCCGGACCAGGTTGCATATCCAAACCGATATATTTACTTTCCGGAAAGAGGTTCCTTAGGTCGGCAAGGTCATTTTGATTTACTGCTTGTCTGGAACCTACTTCAAGAATTTTTTTAGGCGAATTAAGACAATCGGAAATTATCTCTATTGCTGCGCGAAGAGGCTTGGTCATTGGGTTAGAATATAGCAGATGCCAAAAAAAATATCAGCCGTTATTTTAAATTACAAGCACCCATTGGATACGATTAAGTGCATTAAATCTCTCAAAAAGTCCGATCTAGGTAAAACTGTTGATTATTATATCGTTGATAATTCACCCACTGAGAAAGTCGAAAAACAGTTTAAACAAGAATTTCCTTCAGCTGTGTATATTAGTTCACCATCGAATCCGGGATTTGCCGGAGGTAATAACTTAGCAATTAGACAAGCCTTGAAAGCCGGTAGTGAATATGTCCTGATCATTAATCCTGATGTGGTCGTCGGCCAAGACTTTTTTAGTCCTTTGATCAGAAATTTCTCAGATAAGAAGGTGGGTGTGGTAGCGCCAGCGATTTTACACTCTCAAAAAGGAGAAAAGATGTATGGCCTGGAAGGAAAGGTCGATTGGCATCTAGCTAAACCTGAACATATAAATTCTAAATCCATAAAGGATCCAAAACCAAAGGAAGCCGAGTTTGTCACATTTGCGTGCGTTCTTATAAGTAGAGATGCCTTCGAAAAAGCAGGTCTTTTGGATGAAGGTTATTTTATGTACTACGAGGACGTAGACTACTGCTTAAGCGTCGCCAGGGCCGGAAAGAAAATCATCCTCGACCCTTCCGTAGTGGTAAGTCATGAAAGTTCATCTTCCTTTAGTAGGCCAACAGATAAATTATGGATAAGTTTTAAGAGCAATTTTAGATTTATTAACAAATGGTTATCTCCGGAAAACAGAATTATTCCCTACCTGTATGCATTGGTGAATTACCCTTATCTTTATCTACTTTGGACTTACCACGAGTGGAAATATAGATAGATTGTCGCGCCTGCGTCTTTCGAATCGACTGGATTCTCGAAAATAATTATCTGCTGATAATTTTTTCGAACCTGTCTCGCCAAGATCGTTACGAGCTTGGCTCCGACTTTCGATTCCTCTCGGGTTTTTAATACACAAATATCGCACCATAAAGGTGCGATTTTTGTGGACCCGAGAGGAATCGAACCTCTGACCTCTGCAATGTGAATGCAGCGCTCTAACCAGCTGAGCTACGAGTCCATTATTTTTAACTGTGCCTAGGGTGAAGCTATACTTCCTGCCCACAGCCTTGATATATTATATCAATCAGGTTAGACTTAAGTGATGAATTTCTTGAGGAAATTGGTCCATTTGGTTTATGAGTTTATTGAGGCTTTTGTGATTTCAGCCTCGGTTTTTGTGGTAGTTTACCTATTCTTGATGCAACCGCATCAAGTCAAAGGAAGCTCGATGTACCCAACTTTTAAGGACCAAGAGTATTTACTTACGGACAAAATCACCTACAAGAGCAGACAACCTCAATACGGTGATGTCGTGGTGTTTAAGGCTCCGATCAACGAAAATTTTGATTTTATTAAAAGAGTAATTGCCACTCCAGGAGAAACAGTGATGGTGAAAGGCGGGCATGTTTATATAAATGGTAACGTTTTGGCTGAGCCTTACTTACCTTCCGATGTGACCACTTCAGCGGGACAGTTTTTGAAGGAGGGAGAAAGTTATGTAGTTCCGGATAATAGTTTTATGGCTTTTGGAGATAACCGGGACCATTCTTCCGATAGCCGGGATTGGGGTCCGGTTCCTTACCAAAACCTAGTAGGTAGAGTGTTTTTTAGATATTGGCCGATGAATGTCGCCGGAGTGGTAATCAACAGCGTCAACGCAAAAAACTAACTGAAAATTTAATAGTCGGGGAAGTTATCAGGATCTTTGGGAATAGAATCTTGAGCGTCTAGTGATTTGTCATAAAATGGCTCAAATGGATTGGAGTATGAGGATTCGTTTTTTTCTTCAACGTGAGGGGTTTCTTGAACCTGGGTTTCAGATTCTTGAACCGGAGTGGTCTCAACCGGGGCTACCGGCACCTCTATGGGAGTAACTTCCGGGGATTGACCCCTTTTAACGATGGCCGAGTATATAGTCTGAATTTGTGACTCGGTCTCTTCGGGATTGCCTCTTAAGACGATGTGGATAGCGGTTTCAACTCTGGAACGACGCATTTTAACTCTGGCGTTGGTACCAATGGAGCTTTGAATCTCACCGGCCATACTGTCGATCCATTCGTTTACGGTTTTGGTGTCAAAGCCGTCTGAAGGTTTGGATCTGTGCATAGTCTTTTTGAAACGGCGGGCCAGCTCTTCTGCACGTCTTACGGAACCACCCTCTCTCAAGATGATCTTGTATGCCTCGATCATTTGTTGTTTGTCGGGAATGGCGGCCAGAGCTCTAGCGTGGCCTTCGGAAATAACCCCGGTGATCAAACCGTCTTTAAGGGCGTCTGGGAGCTCCAGGAGCCTCAAAGTATTGCTAACGAAAGCGGGGCTTTTTCCTATCCTGGTACAAATGTCCGAGTTGGATAAAGTGAATTCTTTAATAAGACGTTCAAAAGAATTTGCCCTATCAATGGGGTTAAGGTCTGTTCTTTGAACGTTTTCGACGATAGCCATCTCCAACATTCCTTGTGGAGTGGTTTCGATGATCCTGACCGGGACTTCTTTGAGACCGGCAAGTTTACTGGCTCTCCAGCGGCGTTCACCGGCGATTATTTGATAGCCTGCGGGGGTATGAGCCACCACTAATGGCTGGATGATTCCGTGAGTTTTAATGGAGTCGACAAGTTCGGAAAGGGATTCGGGAGTGATTACACCTCTAGGCTGAAGCGGGTTTGGCTGTAGATGATCGATTGGGAGAAGTGAAACTGTCCCGTTTTCCATTTATTTTGCGATAACTTCGACGTAATTTACGCCTTTTTCCTTACGGAACTTAACAGTTCCTTCGGATGTGGCATATAAAGTGAAGTCTC
>DASVZW010000089.1:0-11840 GCA_036391475.1 Patescibacteria group bacterium
GACAATTTCACCAATGACCACCTCGATCTTTTGATTAACCTGAGCATTCTTTAGAAATTCTTTAATGGCCGGGTTGCCGATAACCTCGGACAGCTTAGTGACATTGATGATCTTGACTAGAAGAGATTTTGCCCAGTTACCCAAAATAAGACCGACTAAAAAAACTATAATTGCACCTAACAAAGTCGGGACAAAGGAGAGTATTCCGGTAAGGAGTTGGCCTGAGGCTAAGGAAAACGAGTTTTCGAATGAGTAAAGAATATTTGACTGCATAACTAGATGATAGAAAATTTATGGGGTGAAGTCAAATTTTACATACTATAAAGAGCTTGCTCCGTCTCCTATCGATAATATTTATTATCGATATGTCGTTGTGCGCTTCCTCTTATATTTTCGCCTATAATATTCATTATAGACTTAATATGGGATATATGGTAAGATAAAGAGCTCCCGAGATCTGGTGAGGAATGCCCTACCTAAACAGTAGGGAGGAAAGTCCGGACAGCGAAAAGGAAGGGTGGTCGGGGAAACCCGGCTCCTCGGTAAGTAATTACCGGGGCACGATAGGGCCACAGAGACGATCAAAGGTGAAACGCCCTGAAAAAGGGATCCTAAACAAGTAATTATTTAGGAGTGGTAACCCGCCCCGCTGCAATCTTCGAATTGGGATCAAGGTACCTTTTCCGTCCCTAAAGTTAAGAGCATCAGATAGATATTCCTCCTCGACAGAATCCGGCTTACTATGACCCGGGAGCCCCGAAAGGGTTAATCTATTTCAGGAATGTTCGTGTCTTTGTTGACTTTGATGTGGGCAAGAACAACCCTAAGAGATAGAACTAACGGCAACGCGAGTACCGACAAGGCGGGTCCGCCCAATTCCAAACCGATCATAATGACAATGATAGTGACGATCGGATTTAGACCGGCGGCTTTTTTCATAACATATGGGGCGATGAAGTGATTTTCCGATTGGTGAGCCAGAAGAGCAACCACTAAAGCTCCAACGGCATGGACCGGCGAAATAGATAAACCGACTAAAAAGGCCGGTACCACCGAGACCGCCGGACCGATATTGGGAATAATTTCCAATAATCCGGCCATAACGCCTAAAGCAATAGTGTATGGTAAGCCAACGATTGAATAACCAACATAACTTAAAACTCCCATAATTAGCATAAGCATCATTTCTCCTCTGACCCAACGACCAATTTCATCTTCAAGTTTACTGGTGATGGTATGGAGTCTTTGTCCCTTCTCTTTTCCGTACCAAAATTCCAAATATTTGGGCAAGTTTGGCATTTCTTGAATCATGTAAAAACTAATGACTATTACAGCAAGTCCGGCTACAAAATCAGTGACCGTCCCAACAGCCAATTTATAGATTTGACTGGGTACAACGTATTGAGAAGTGAGTTGATTTAAATCGAAACCAATAGGCAAGTTGGATAAAAGATCCGGAAGTTTCTGAATTAGAATGTCCATCTGTTCCGTGAGTGGCCGGGCAATAGTAATTCCGGCACTTATCAATGCAGCGAAGAAAGTAAGTAGTAAGGTAATTGCCGAGAGGCGTCGAGGGATCTTCCGTTTTTCCAGCCAATCAACTAACGGACAAATTGCCAAAGTAATCAGTACAGCGGAAAAAACCAGAATCAAGACATCTTTAATATTGGCTACGAACCTAACTGCCAGAAGAAAAAATAAAACCCAAAAAATACTACCAAAAGTTATATCGACACTAACACGGTTATTTTTGTTCATTTGGTTTTATTATTTTTGCTAATTTAAGTGCCAGATCCTTTGGATCAGTTGATTCATCATACCAAATTATGTTGGGCTGCTTTTTGAACCAAACCATTTGTCTTTTTGAATAATTTATTTCCGATCTGGTCCATAAATCAATCATGTCCACATCTGAAATTTTATTATCGATAAAGGTAATTAATTCTTTGACACCCAGGGAACTGTAAATCGGAAGTCCGGTGTCGGGATAGTTTTTCAGTAATTTTTTGACTTCGTCGACAGCACCATGACTGATCCTTTCGACGACCCGATCTTTAATTAATTCAGCCAAATTTGCCCTTGGAGATAAACCGATCCACACAAATTCAACATCAGGTAGGGATGTAAGTATTTTTTTATGGTCGCCGTTCGAGGCGATCTCGATATATCTGATTAGCCTTCTAGGGTTATTTTTGTCGGAATTGTTTAGAGAATCAAATTTATTTTGGTCAAGTTTTTTTAATTCATCTTGAAGTGAGGCTGTAGATAGCGACGAAAGCCGATCTCTTAGATCCAAGTCATTTGGAACTCCAATGTCCGATAGTTCCTCGGTCAAACCTTTCAAATACAATCCCGTTCCACCGACGATGATGACAGGATGGTTTTCTGAGATCTCTTCTTTAAGGACTTTTCGGGCGTAGCCGACATATTCCGATAAATTAGCGATCTGGTTTGGTTTAAACAAATTAATACCGAAAAACCGGATTGACGAATCCAGGTCTTTGGGAATGTCTTTTCCACTAACTATATCCAGACCGGTGTAGATTTGACGGGAATCAGCCGAAAGGATCGAAGCACCACCGAGTATTTTGGCAATCTTTAGAGCGAGTGAAGTTTTGCCGGTTGCGGTAGGTCCACAGATAATGAGGACTTTTTGCATATTCTTTAAGGAATTAGAGGACGATTATTTAGGTTATCCTTATTAATTATTTTATCCAGAATTTCCCAACGGGTTTTTTTAACTCCGGCGGGTATATCATCCGGATATAGCCGAGAAGCAACGGTGCCCGGACGAGGAGAATATCTGGCGACGAAAGCGACGGGAAAACCTATTTGCTTTACCAGGTCAACAGTTTGTTCAAAATCTTCATCGGTTTCACCAGGGAAACCAACTATTATGTCGGTACCAAAGACGGCTTCGGGTATTCTGGTTTTAATTTTATTTATTAAAGCAAGATATGACTCTCTGGTATATCCCCTGTTCATCAGTTTTAAAATACGATTACTTCCCGACTGGACAGGTAGATGAATAAACCGGTCGATCTTTGGATTGACAGCTATTTCTTCGATGAGCTCATCCCAGAAGTCCCAAGGATTACTGGTAAAAAAGGAGATCTTTTTTATCCCTTCGACGGAACTTATTTGTCTGAGTAGATCCACAAAGGGCGGGGTAGATTCCGGCTTGGAGTATTGAGAATCATTGGACGGAATAGCGGATGAGTCAAACTTGTCTTTATCCATATAGAGTTTGCGTAGTCCGATACCGGTTTTTTCCAGACCATAGGAGTTTACATTCTGGCCCAATAGAGTGATTTCGGTATAGCCATTTGAAGCCAAATCTTTGACCTCGGACACGATGTCGGAGATCGGTCTGGATTTCTCCCGGCCTCTGGAATATGGCACGATGCAGAAAGTACAAAAAGAGTTACAACCAGTGGAAATTGGGACACATGCATGAATTTTGTCCCGGCGGACCGCTTGTTGATTGAAACCTACTTCGCCGATCGGGAGTATCTCATCAATGGAAGGAAGCAGGTCTTTGATCTCCTTTTCGGAGAAATGAAGCATACAACCTGTGAGAATTATTTTCGGTTTTTTCTGGCCTTGGAAATATTTATCGATATTGAGAAGGAAACCGGTAACCCTATCTTCCGCAGACTGACGGACAGAGCAAGTGTTGATGACAATATCATCAGCCTTGTGCCAGTCTGAGGTCTCAAGGTAGCCTCTGGCTTGGTAATCACCAAGAATTCTTTCTGAATCTGACTTATTGGCTTGACAGCCAAAAGTCTTGATGAATACCTTTGCCATTACCAAACTTTCTTTTTTAAAGGTTTGCCTACATGGAAATTGATCACCTTGTGACCCTTAACCACCTGGCGTTTTGTTTCGTTTCCAAAAGGAACTACCTGTTTGTCATCGACTTTACCGACATAGAAAGTACCAAAACCGGAAATGACGACTTTGTCTCCCTTGCCCAAGGAAACTATTGATTCTTCAAAGAAAGTATCAATGGTTTCTTTAACTGCCTTTTTGGTTA
This sequence comes from Patescibacteria group bacterium, assembly GCA_036391475.1. Classification (GTDB taxonomy): domain Bacteria; phylum Patescibacteriota; class Microgenomatia; order UBA1400; family MFAQ01; genus CAIQPO01. Next base: position 4,040 of record DASVZW010000089.1, read on the forward strand.
AATGAACTTTTTTCGAAACAATGTTAATAAGTGTTTGTTTTGTCATATTGTTTTTTAGTTTGTCACCTCCTGACTTATGGGCGGCACAGTCATCAATAATTAGCTGATGTTACCACCATTTCAGATAGTTTTACAAGTATTAACTTGCGATTTCGGCGGCGCGAGTTTCTCGAATAACGTTAACTTTAACCGTACCCGGGAAGGTCATGGTGTTTCTAATTTCATCGCGGATGGCAGTTGCCAAAATTGGTAGCTGCTCGTCGTTGGCCTTGGAAGGATTAACAATGACTCTAATCTCACGACCGGCTGAGATAGCGTAGGCATCATCTACTTCCGGATGTTTTCTGGCAATAACTTCCAGTTGGGTAATGCGCTTGGCGTATTCTTCGGTATTTTCATGACGTGCACCAGGTCTGGATCCCGATATTGCATCGGAAATATAAACAAGAATGGACTCTACGGATGTAAATTCTTCATCTTCGTGATGTTGAGCGACACAATCGATCACGATCTGAGGCATATTGTATTTTTTGAGTAAATTTACACCAAGCTCTACGTGGTTACCTTCACCTTCGACAACCTTGCCAATATCGTGTAGGAGACAACCAAGTCGAACCGTATCGACATTGGCGCCAACTTCATTGGCCAATTTGATACCAATTCTGGTTTCTTCAAGAGTATGGCTTATCATATTCTGTCCATAGGAAGTACGGAAGCGGAAGCGACCAAGAATGGCGATCAGATCCCTCGGCATATTGTAGACACCAACTGCATGGCAGAGTTTTTGGCCTTCCTGGAACATTAACTGTTCAACGTCTTTTTTGGCCCTATCAAAATATTCTTCGATACGAGCCGGGTGAATACGTCCGTCTTTAATTAATCGAATTAAAGTAACACGGGCTATTTCACGACGGACCGGATCAAAACTGCTTAGTTTTACCTCATCAGGAGCTTCGTCCATAGAAACATCACAACCTGAGACTTTTTCAAAAATTCTTATATTGCGACCGTCTTTACCAATTATTCTGCCCTTGGTTTCTTCATCGGGAATTGGAACAGTAGAGATAGTATATTCGGCGACATAATCGGTGGCACCTTGTCTCATTGAGTCTACGAGAATTTCACGAGCTAGATCGTCTGCCTCAATTTTTGCCTTTTCTTCTGTCTCTTTAATAACGCGAGCTATTTCGGCGCCCTGTTTCTTCTCTACTTGGGTAAGCAACTCCTTCTTGGCCTCTTCGGTAGTCATAGAGGCAATTTTTTCAAGCTTGGTGACCATTGAGTCGGCTTGGGTACTGATCTTGGCTTTCAGATCTTCGATTTGCTTTTGGGAGTTATCCAGGCCCATTTTCTGTTTTTTGAGCTGATCTTCGAGTGAAATTAAACCTTGTTGTTTCTGGGCGAGATTTTTGGCACGGACCTCAATCTCTTCCAATTGGATACGAGCATCTCTGACGGCCTGGTCCTTGATCTTAAAAGCTTCGTCTTTAGCGGCCAAAATTATTTCGCGGGATTGTGCTTGGGCTTGTGCCTGAGCCTGGGCAATGATGGCCTGGGTGTCGACCGAAGGAGCGACCGTAGCGGGCTGAGAAACTATTTTTACGACCGGTTTAGCCTCAACTTTGGGAGTGACCGGGGTAACCGAAGTTTCTTTGGCGGGTTTTACACCTGCCTTGAAAAGGTTTGACTTAAATATGGTAAGAAGTGACATATAGGTTAGTTTGTAGTAATAAACCAACCTAAAGAGCTATGAAATCACGCCAAATTAGCCGGAACCCGGCCTTGAAAGTTATTTTGGTATTGAACAAAGATATTCATGCGTAATAAGTATAGCTACTTTAGAATTGTGAGTATATTTTAGACGTCATAGAGGTCCCCGTCAAATAAATTGTTGATAATTTGACTGTCGAAGCCCCTTTGATAAAGTATCCGGATCAACTTCCGCCGATCCAAGGCGCCTTTTTTAGCCAGGTAGTTTTTGGCGGATTCCAGTTGAACTTTTTTGTCGGCTTCTGTTTCCAAAGCCAAGGTGATCGCTGTTTTGTCGAGACGCAGTTGAGCCATCTTAATTTTGATCAGCCGGGGCCCATAACCTTTGGTTAGTTGCCGGCGAACAAAAGCTGCAGCCAAATACGAATCATTCAAATATCCACTTTTTTGCAGATCATCCAAAATGGAGTCAATGACCGGAGCGGCCTCGAGATAGTTTAATTTCTTTGCCCTGAGCAGCAGTTTTACTTTTAGTTTATGCCGGAAATAAGGACGTTGATTAAGAATTAACGAAGCATATTTAACTAAGCCAGCCCGGATATCAGAGTTCTGGTTTGACACCGGAGTTAACTTTTTCCATAACCTCTGCTCTGATCTTTTCAGTCACTTCAGGTTTTTCAGCAAGATAGGCTTTGGCAGCTTCCCTTCCTTGGGCAATAGTTTGACCAAGATATTTCAAAAATGCTCCGGCCTTTTCGATGACCCCATAAGCGATGGCGGTGTCCAAAAGGTCACCAAGCTTACTGATACCTCCGATGTTTAAGACATCGAATTCAGCGGTTTTGAATGGCGGAGCAACTTTGTTTTTGACGATCTTGGCGCGGTGGCGGGATCCGATAATCTCGTCGCCTTCTTGAATATTTCCAATTTTTCTCATATCAATACGTATCGAAGCATAGAATTTAAGAGCTTTTCCGCCGGTAGTGACCTCGGGATTGCCAAACATGATACCGATCTTTTCACGAAGCTGGTTCGTAAAGATCACAATGCATTTACTTTTTGAAATCGCACCGGTAATTTTTCTCAAAGCCTGACTCATAAGCCGGGCTTGAAGTCCCATAGCAGAGTCTCCCATTTCACCTTCAATTTCGGATTTAGGTACCAAAGCTGCAACGGAATCAATAACGATGACGTCAACTCCACCTGAACGGATAAGCGTTTCGGCAATCTCTAAAGCTTGTTCACCGTTGTCGGGTTGGGATAAAAGAAGATTATCCAAATCGACACCAATCGACTTTGCCCGGGTGGGATCGACGGCGTGCTCAGCATCAATAAACGCGGCTACACCGCCATTTTTTTGTGCTTCAGCAATTACGTGAAGTGCTAGAGTGGTTTTACCTGAGGCTTCCGGACCATAGATCTCGATGATACGACCTCTGGGAAAGCCACCAATACCTAGAGCCAAATCCAAACTCAAGGCTCCAGTAGAGATTACCGGAATTTTTTGGGTGACCTGCTCCGAGCCCATTCTCATGATGGCGCCTTCGCCGAATTGTTTGGTAATCTGCTGCATGGCGATTTTGACGGCAGTGAGGCGAGCGTTATTATCAGTAATCTGTTCAACTTTAGGGGTCTCAACTTTTGCTTTCTTTGGCATTTTATTCGGGTATTTTGTAACTCTTAAAGCCATTATATGCTTTCGGGTTATTTTTGCAATATTGTTTTTGGACAAGAATGACAACTACATATAAAATGGATTCATATATGAATAAAAAGTATCTTTTATTCGGAATAATTGTACTGGCAGTGATCGCTATATATGTATATAGAAACCAGCCCAAAAAAAATGAGACATCAACAATAGTAAATACCGACAAAACCGCTATATACAACTGTCCGAAAGGAAAATATATTAAAGCCACCTTTCACCTTCCCGGAGATCAATCCGTTGACATTATTTTAAGCGACGGCAGAAGTATGTCCTTACCTCACACCATTTCAGGTAGCGGCGCGAGATATGCGAATGCCGACGAAAGTTTTGTCTTTTGGAATAAAGGGGATACGGCTTTTACCGAAGAAAAAGGTAAGACCACTTATGACAATTGTGTTACCACCGAGAGCGACACGACTACTACACTAGCCAATCCTGCAAGCGTTAATTGCGGGAAAGTGGGCGGGAATTTGGTAATACAAAAAAATCCCGATGGGAGTGAGTACGGAATGTGTTACTTTGGGAAAAATAAAGGTTGCGAAGAGTGGGCTTTGTTCCGGGGAGAATGCCCGGTAGGTGGAGAACAACTTTAATAAGAGTCGGGGTACTCAGAATTGAACTGAGATCGCGCGCACCCCATGCGCGCATACTGCCGTTATACTATACCCCGATACGAACGTGTTTATTTTATCACGACTCCGAGATAACCTTAAGCTCCCCTTTTCGCAAAGCAGGTATTGACATGGACTTTCTATGGGGTTAATATATGTGTATTAAATACACTAAGTAGTTTACAGCCCCTAAGTTGTATACTATCTTACGAGTTTAAGTTCATAGCTCTTTAAAATATTAAAGCAAAGAAGGAGGTAATATGTTACCTACTTTTGGTGTTAAAACCGGCCTAGTTACCGGTAGAGATCACATACTGTCAGGAAAAAACTGTCAGGATGCCGTCCGATCTGCTGTCTTTCCGGTACAAGGGGAACAATATTTGGCCGCATTTATTTGCGACGGTTGTTCTTCAGGAAGGTATAGCGAGGTCGGGGCTAATTTGGGTGCCTACTATCTACTAAACCAATCAATTAAATTGATCGCAAACGGTCTGTCGTTGTCGATGCTTCCCGCGATACTCTATGGGGACCTTCAAGATTACTTGTTTTGGTTATTGAACGGCTTTCCACAGGATCCCGCGGAGCAATCGCTGTATATCCAAGACTATTTTTTATTTACTATTGTCGGCGTGGTGATCGGACCCAAAAAGACTGTCGTCCTCAATGCCGGAGATGGGTTCATTAAGATCAATGATGAAATAATTATTAAAGATTACAACAATGAACCACCCTATGCCGCTTATCATTTAGTTGATGAGCGCTATCTCTCACCGTTAAGACGACCAATCCCAAAGGAGTTCGAGGTAAGTATCCGGGATACCGATTCGCTGGATAAAATTTTTTTGGGAAGCGATTCCTGGATCGACTACCCCAACCTAGTTGATGAACTGTGGGGATTAAATCATCCGAATGCGGTTCAGAGGAAAATGAATTTATGGTCAAGCAACCAACATTTTCTTCAAGATGATGCATCAGCAGTGGTGATCGAGAAAAAAAGATAGGAGGCGGAATGAATGTATATCTAGACAGTGGCCAGCGCCTGACTCTTGATAACCAATACGTTATCGGATCGGGCGGAGAAGGAACTGTGTTCCGTCTGCCAAGCGATCCAAACATTGTTTATAAAATCTATGAAAATCCAACAACCGATCAGGACCTGAAACTTCGGGCTTTTTTGCAGAAGAACTTTAATTTATCAAATCTAGTGGCTGCCCCAAAGTTTTTAGTTTTAAACGGTAGAAATAAGGTAATCGGTTTTTCAATGCCATTTTTTGGTGGGACTAAAGCCATAAGAGAGTTGGCAAACAGAAAATACCGAAATACTATGAGTGTTGATAATCGGATCGTGTCCAATATCATGGTAGGAGCTGCCCGTGAACTGAAAAATATCCATCAACAAGGTTTGATCATTGGTGATTTAAATGATTTAAACGTGTTGTTTGACTCTTCGGATGTCCGTTTTATTGATGTTGATTCCTGGCAGTTCGATCAATGGCCATGTCCGGTCGCGACCGAAAACTACCTTGACCCGGCTTTATACAATCTGGACTTAACCAATAAGCCTAGTTTTACCACTGACAACGATTGGTATTCCTATGCGGTTATGTTATTCAGAAGTCTTCTTTTGGTGCATCCTTATGGAGGAACTCATCCGACGATAAGGACATTGCCAGAGAGGGCAATGAAAAAGCTGACCGTGTTTGACTCGGCTGTGACCTATCCGGCCATCGCCCTGCCACCGGAGGTGATCAGTGAAGATTTAGGCAATATATTTTCGCGTTATTTTCAAAGAGGTTGGCGAGGAGTTTTTCCGGTCGAAGAATTGGAAAAATTCAAGAACTCGTTGATCAAATGTTCTTCATGTTCAGCCGACTATCCGTCAAATAGACGTCAGTGTCCCGTATGTAAAGAACAAAATAAAGCAGTGATCACAACTACTCTTCCGGGTTCCGTATCCTTACGCAGACTAGCCGGTATCACGGGACAGATCGTTTATAACAAACTGGACGGAGAAACATTAATACTGGTAGTAGTGGAAAAAGGGGTGGCAGTTTTGTACATGATAGACCTCAAACAGGTCAAAAAAATTCCCCTTTTCCCCTACGAAAAAGGTATGAGATTTGAAGCCAGCACAAAATTACTGGTGGTCAATAGTCTAGGAAAAGAGGAATTGGAAGTATATGAAATTGGAGAACAAATAACTTTTTTGGGTAAGAGTATTACCGATGTATATTCCGTAACCCAAAACGCAGTTTTTAGAGTTTCAGAAAAAAGCCTTTTTAGAATGATCGGATCAAATCTGATCCAAACAGAATTTGTTAATGGTTTTAGTTTGAATAAATCTCTCAGACCGACTGTGGATCATCTTTCCTGGTTCGCGATGAGTAGTACAGGACCGGTGTGTTTTGCAGGATTTTATAGAGTTTTAAGACAACTTTTCTTTTGGATGTATCAGGATGGAAGATCAATTGATCTGGCCGTACCACAATTGGAGAACGGTGAAGGATTAGTGGATCTATCCGTAAAATTTTCTTCGGAAAATGTGCTAATACTAAGAAAAACCAAGAAGAAAGGTGAAGATTTTATTCTATTTGACCTCTTCGATAAATTCGGTAGAGTGTTATGCAGTACCAGAATCAGAGCAGCAAATTTGCCGAGCGACCGCATTCACGGAATCGCTTTTTCCAGAGGAAAGATCCTATTTCCAACCGATGTAGGAGCTGTCCGATACGACCCAATGACCAACGAGGCAAACAGCTTTTCGGCTACCGCCAAAGTGATCAATTCAAGTCACACACTTTATCCTTTTGGGCAAGGTCTCTTGCTGGTCGATGAAACATCGGTCAACTATCTCACTCTAAACTAACCAAGGAGGAAAACATGTCACCTTTGAATACCCCTCAATTTATGTATGATCCTACCGATGTCGGGAAACGTATGGCGCCCCGAACTGCCGACTTTATTAATGCCGGGATGGAACACCGCTCTCCAACAACGTCACATAACGACAAGGAGAAGTTGATGCTCCTGATCGTCGACGCCCAAATCGATTTCTGCTATCCGGATGGCAATTTATACGTTCCCGGTTCGTTGGACGATGTCCGGAGACTGATATCTTTCATTTATAAAAACTTGAATCAGATCACCGACATCACGGCATCAATGGATACTCATTATCCTTATCAAATTTTCTACCCCACATGGTGGAAAGGCCGAGACGGTAAGAATCCGCCGCCCTACACCATGATCACCTATGCGGATATCCGTAACGGAACATGGACACCCTTGATCGACCCGGTTTGGTCCGTCGATTACGTCAAAAAACTGGAGTCACTGGCCAAGAAAAATCTGATGATCTGGCCGTACCACGTGATGAAGGGAACCGACGGAAACGACTTGGTACCGGCGCTTTACGAAGCGATCGCCTACCATAGCGCCGCCCGAACCAATCAACCGACGTTCCTAACGAAAGGCACCGTGCCTCAGGTGGAGCATTACGGCATCTTCCGGGCCGAAGTGGAGTATCCTAAAGACGTTAACAGTCTTTTGAATACTCAGATCCTGAATAAAATCGCCGCTCACGACCTGATCTATGTGGCCGGAGAGGCGAAAAGCCACTGTGTTTTGGAAACGATGAAACAGTTGGTGGAGTACTTTGGTACCTATCAGCCGGACGCGATCAAGAAAATCCGGTTCCTGATGGACTGCACCAGCTCGGTACAAGCTCCGGGTGTTGATTTTGACACTCTGGCTAATATGGAACTGGATG
>DASVZW010000090.1:0-2431 GCA_036391475.1 Patescibacteria group bacterium
GGTTACCTCTTATGTATATTTTTTCGGAAAGTTTCCCAACCTCAAAGCCTCTCATTTTTGTCAGTAAACTTTCCAATGGTCTGAACGATTTACTCACCATCCAATTCGTGGCGACCCAGCCTAAAACAAAACTAACCGGGAAAATGGATGCTATCAATATCAAGGCGAACACAAGCATTTGCCGTCCAAAATCCATATCACTACCCAACACCAATAAACCGATTATGTCTCCGTTGCTTACGACCGGATAAACTAAGGTTAAATATGTTCGTCCTTCATACAGATCATAAAGTCCAAAATGTTGTTTACCTTCGATCTTGACCTTATTAAGATCTGATGTTCTTACTAATGACTCCCTATTGGTGGTGCTAAGGAGACCGCTATAAACTCCATAAGAACCTATGACCGTGTTGCTATTATCGATAACCATAGCTGATAGCCCCTCATCCCTTAAATATGCCGACAATGTCTTTCCTTGGTCGTCCTTCATGAAGTAAATCTCACCGTTTTTATCGGTCAGATGTTTTTCTGATACCTCTACAGCCTCTCTTACCATGAAGTTTTGCCTATTAACCAAGCTAACACTAAAGTAGGCGATCGCAAATACTATTCCCGAAATTAATAAACTTGAAGCTAATATGGTAGTAAACCAGAGGGATAATCTGGATTTGAAAGTCAATTTACGCACAGGCGGTAACCCTTTCCCTTAATGGTATTAATAAGCTTAATCTTGGAGTTGTCATCAATTTTTTTTCTCAAATATCTGATATGAACATCGACCGTATTGGAAAAAGGATCAGCATTTTCATCCCATACGTGGGTCAGAAGATCATTCCTGTCAACCACTCTGTCGGCATTCTTGGCCAGATACTCTAATACGCCATATTCTTTGGGGGATAATTCAATTTTTTTACCTTTTTTTGTTACCTCCTGAGTCTGAAAATTGATCTCCAGATCATGCAGCCTATATACGTCGGGAATCACCTGGTCTTTTCTTCTTAATAGGGCTCTTATTCTGGCAATTAGTTCTTTTGCTTCAAAAGGTTTCGTCAAATAGTCGTCCGCCCCTGAGTCCAACCCTAAAGCGATATCATCCACCAAGCTTTTCGCCGTAAGCATTAATATTGGACAAGATACTTTTTCGTTTCTAAAGTTCCTGCATAGGGTTATTCCATCACCATCCGGAAGCATCCAATCCAATATTATTAAATCGTAATCTTCATTTAATCCTTTTTCAAAGCCTTCTTCTTTGGAGTAAGCCAAATCTATAGACAAACCTTGTCGGGTAAAAATTTCCTTTAGACTATCGGCTATCTTTAAATCGTCTTCGACTAACAAAAGTCTCATGCAGATATTTTAAACGATAAATGTGTTAAATCTTATATTTGGCGATCAAAGCCAGATATGAATCCGGGTGTTGGGCGTGAAAGATTTGTGACATATCCGTTCCGCATTGAAAAATGTCGCCGCCGCCATGAATCTTTCTAAAATCCGTCATGTCATATCTAATGCCATCAATATAAATTAGGCATTTACCTGCAAGTGGATCTTGAGTTGGCACGGGAGCTTGGGTAGGGGATGGAGAGGCAGCTACAGTATTCTTCATCGCAACTTTAGGCCGAATGATTTTTTTAATGATCACCTGGACTGTCGGTGTTGGGGTCGGGATTGTGGTCAACACGGGACTTATCGTAGTTGGTGAGGGGGAGGCTAAAGTCTCTGATTGGCCACTAATAACTTGTGCCGCTGACAGGACTCCAATGGTTAGTACGAAATTAATTAATCCTAAAGTAAAAATACTTTTGACAAAGCTCATTTAAAGTTAAAATCCTCAAATATAATATCTTTATTTTTTACACCAAGTTTCTTGAATTGATTGGCAAGTGATTCCATCATCGGAATGGGACCACATAACAATATCTTTTTATTTTCCAAATTGCCCACCGATTCGTATATTGTTTTAGCACTTATTCGGCCGTGGATACTGGAACAATACTGTTTGTAGTTAAAGGTTTCATTGTAGGAGATACGGTCAACTATCTCATTATGAAAAATGGCTTCATTATCGGATTTTACACAGTAAAAAAGGTCAATTTTTCTTCCTGTAGGCTTCTTGGTTTCATCTGACAATAAAGAAAGAAAGGGTGTAATGCCAATACCTCCTGCGATCCAAACCATATCTTTTTTGCCAAAAGCGCTCTCAAAAAATCTCCCGTAAGGTCCCCAAATATTGACTTTATCTCCTAAATTTAGGTCTTTTAACCTTAAAGTGTAATCTCCCAAGATCTTGATCCCTAGCTTGATCCTTTCATCGCCGCTTCCGCTTGCTATTGAAAATGGATGAGCTTCATTGTTAATTCGATCAAAAGATGCAAAAATGAATTGTCCGGGGAAATAATTCAGCTTTTTGGTAGCCGGCTTTAACCATAAC
>DASVZW010000091.1:0-3645 GCA_036391475.1 Patescibacteria group bacterium
ATTAGCTTCAATATTTTTCCCAATCCCTGGGATTGGTCAAACGGATCTCCTTTTCCGTTGTTTCCTTCTTGGGGTCCTCCAAGCCTCCGGATTGGCAGACCTCGCACCACTCTCTACAGCTGATCCTGTCTCCGGCCCAAACCAGATCGGCCTGAACTAAGGCTGCGATCGTTCCGCAAGGGTACTGAGTATCACCCATTCTTTGGTCCAAGATCTCCCGGCTCTCGCACAATCCGATCTTACCCTCCGGGATAAAACCCATGAGGCGCCTTTCATATACGCCGGGAACGAACAACACCCAGACCATTCTTGACGGATTCAACACCGGAAACATACCGAACCAGGCGTTCTTTAGATTTAGTCCTGCTTCGTTGGCCTGTGTTGTTAGCTTGATTCCGGTATCGTTAAAGAAAATATAACCCGCCCTGGCGTTTTCTCCCCGAGCGGACTTGTCAAAAACTTCGAATAAAGTCCCTTCTCGTTTATTCAGCCTAAAACCTACCGGCAAAATTGCTCTGGCGATCTTCCCCGAAGAAAATTTTTTCAAAATTTCTAGACTCAGTTCAAACTCCATTTTTTACCTCCTTCCTTTTGAAAGTACCAAGTTGCCCTCATTGTACCATCAAGAAAATCTAGCTATTCCTGTTTGAAGCTCTCCAAAAATACCAGCCAAGGAAACACCACCACCGCATTAAGAATTCTTCTCCACCTTTTTGGTTCTTGAATCAACCTCCACAACCACTTAAGTCCCATTTTTTCCATCCAGGCCGGCGCTTTCTTGAACTCGCCCAAAAATTCGTTGAAAGTTCCTCCCAAGCCGATCGCTACCTTTGCCTTCAATTTATCTCTATTTTCCTCTATCCATTTTTCCTGAACCACCGGACTGTAAGTAACACATAATATGTCCGGCTGAAATTCATTGATCTTCTTAATTACTTCCTTATTCCTCTCTTCATTGCTTCCGACTTTCTTTTCTCCCGGATCGGAATCCACAATAATTCCCGGAAACCGTTTTAGAAGCATTGTGGCGGTCCGCTCGGCTGTATCACCCCAACTTCCAAGAAGGAACACTTTCCATCCATTTGCTCCCGCCAATTCCGATAACTTTTCAAAAAGCCAAACACCGGTAACGGTGTCACCCAAAGATCCCGACAAAATATCTAATCCGGTACCAAATCCTATAAGTAGTTTAAAAATTAGATTTCTATTTTTTGATTCTTTTAGATAATGTCCGGCTGCCAAAACCGAAATCCCATCCGGCGTCACTAAATCTGCTTTGTTTATGATCTCTTTAAACCTTTTATCGTAATTAGCACGAACCAAGAACTCACTGTAAGCCGTCACCACTTGTTTCAACGGCTGTTTCTCACTATACTCAACCCAAGAAGAGATCTTTTTTACAGCCTCCTGACGACTTACAAAGTCTACATTTACCCCCAAAATCTTCTCTCGCATGTCTTTATTTTAAATCAATAAAGCATCTATCTTCCACCAGTTTCCAAAATAGGCACGAAATTAGCAATCTAATATCTTAATTGCTAAATGGTCTTTTTCAAACATTTATGCGGCGTATCGGCAATTTTATTGTGTCCAATGGAGATTTTAATACCCAAAAATACCTTTTTTACCCCTCGGTAAAACACCCAAACTCAAAATTTCGGGACTTTTCTATATTAAAACCGATATATATAGGGTTTTTATATTTATCTTATATTACAAACGTACAAATTACTTATATAAATATATATAAATCCTACCTTCAAAAAATTTCTATCAAGATTTTTCTAAGTATTCGCATAACTTTTGTATACATATATTAATCCTAATACAATCAATTACCTTATTTTTGACCATATAATATTCTGCCAAATAATGAAACATATATAAGACTTTATTAAAAACACTATCTATATAAATAAATGACTGTAAATTGAAATGTATTTATCCCCTAACGTAAATGTAATTGATACAGTTTGATAATTATATAAAAATCAAAAATCAGTCATTTTTAATGCCAGAAATTCTCCTTAAAATGCTAAAAAAATACTGTTTTTCTCCATCACACATTTCTGTAAAACATATTACAATCCCATAGCTAAAAATATTCACCGGTCAAAAATGAATAATTTTTACGTAATTCTTATAACTATATGGCTCCTTAGCACTATCTCCACTCCGGCTTAAAACCGTTAGATCGTTATTCAGTCTAGGATCATTTAATAATTCCAAAAGTTATTAGTGACACTGCAATATAAATTCATATAACTCACAAAAGAGCCGACAAAGGCCTTAAAAATATAATTGACCGGTCTAATAGAAATTTCGACAATATATCTGATTGTCTACAGCCATGCCATTGTATGTTAGATTACACTTTAGCTTTATTGTATTTCCTATGAAAAATCTCACCCTTCTTAGGTAAAACATCAAAAATTTATATCGTAATATATCTAACATATTACGTGCGGATTTTATGAGTTTATCAAAAAATTACTTCTCATAAATTTATACAAACTACATAATCCAGGCACAAGTTCTTTTGACCAACTCTTCTATATATTTTATTGTTCTTAAACCATTACGTGGGTATCGCTACTACCTCCCCTATAAAGTCATATCCATAGTTAATACCCCCACCCCCATACGATAAAATATTTATCAAGATCTACGGCCTAACCTACATACATACCCCCGATACCCTAATTCAGACTATTTTTATAAATATTTTTATACCCCCAATACCCTAAATTGTAAAATATTTCTTAGTAAAACACTTTTTCCGGTCTTCTACTTTTCTTTTTGATCAGTTTATCAAAAAATCGGGACCAAACTTTTAAAAATATTATTTTGGATTTTTATAATTGTTTTCCGGAAATTTCTTTAAAATTTATCAAAATTATTTCCGTAAATATTGCTGTCAAATATATAAATATTTATCTATGCTGATTCCCATTATTTGACAAGACTTATAAATATATATCGAAAATATTAAGTAATGAGCCTGAATAAAGAAATATCACTCTTTCCGATAGAGTGATATGAATTAAATAAACACCTCTGCAACAATATATTTAATGTTTACCTGAAACACTTCTACCATATACCTCAAGATTCTCAATTGCTATCCCAATACCTTTTATTACACACCTCTGAGGATCTTCAGCAACAAAGGCCGGAACACCGGTTTCCTGAGTGATCAATCTGTCAAAACCCCTCAGCTGAGCCGTTCCACCACTCATCACGATACCTTTATCGATGATGTCACTGGAAAGCTCTGGAGGGACCTCTTCCATTACATTCTTCAACATACCAATGATCCTTGAAAGAGGTTCACGGATGGCTTCTTGTACTTCAAAAGAACTTATCTCTATTTGTCTCGGCAAACCACTAATACTGTCTCTGCCGGTAATTTCCATCTTCTCTTCCTTCATCACCGGTACGGCCGAACCGATTTTAATTTTGATTTTTTCTGCAGTTGTCTCGCCTATCACTAAATTGTGTTTCCTTCTTACATATTTAGTAATTGCCTCATCGATCCTGTTTCCGGCTACTCTTACACTTTTAAATGTCACGACCCCTCCCAAACTGATCACAGCCGCTTCACTGGCACCACCTCCCATATCCAAGATCATGTTCCCGGATGCC
>DASVZW010000092.1:0-3966 GCA_036391475.1 Patescibacteria group bacterium
ATTTCCATCCTTCGGAGAATCAATGGTTAACTCGACAGGCTTATTATCATAATTGATCAATCTGGCATCGGACTGGCTTGAGTTACCGGCGCTATCGGTTGCCTTTACGAACATTCTGTTCTGCCCGGCATCAAGTTTTCCGTCCAACACAAAGGCTCCATTGTCATCGGATTTTTTAGTGTCTGCTAAAGCATCATTGATAAAGAGAGCCACATCGACTCCTTTTTCCGTGTACCCGGTCACCTCAAAAGAAGCGCTATTGGTAGCGTCAGGGACTGCCGAAAGCTGTGGTATTTGTGGAGGTATAACGTCGGTATATGATGAATTGTTGTTCTTGACTGTCGGCCCGGACATGTAGTTTATAAATGCCGGAATACCCCATTTAATCAAAACGAATATGAATACGATCGATAGCAGGATGTAATAACGCGAACGGTTTTTTTCTTTTGTATCTCTATATTTACCGGTTATAGGCATGATTTAGTATAATCCATATTAGCTGTATTGATACAGGCACAAGCGGGTGTAGTTCACCGGTAGAATGCCACCTTCCCAAGGTGGAGAAACGAGTCCAATTCTCGCCACCCGCTCACTCAAAAACAAATCCTCCTTTATGGGGGATTTATTTTTGAATAACGTATGTGTTATGGGAATCGGACCTGACGGAGGTGCGACGGCACCGAGTCACGGTCTGAGGCGATTCAGCAGAATCGACCGAAGACTCCGATTCCCCAAGACTCTGCGCAAACTGTAACAATTTGTGCTAAGTTTTAATTGTATGACCTTTAGACAGAGTATTCTTTTCGTATTGGGAATTGCCTTAATACTTGCGGCGCCATTGTGGTCTTCAAAAATTTCACAGGTATACACAAAATTACCGGCCAACTATGGCTTTGATCTGGATATGGATCACTCCGAGAATAACAGATTCAATTTTGATGAAGATTGGAGTGGTAGTGTTGTTAGCTTAAGTAACATCAAAAACTTTACCGAGAAAACCACCGAATCGGAATCTTTGATTAACTCATCCTTTATCGCTAAATCCATTACCGGCGCCACCCTCTTTGACTTAGAGCAAAAATACCTTGTTGATCGATATAACAATCATGATCTTCCCGGTTATGTAGATGCTACCGGAAGCGCATATTACATGTTTCCACATCATACTCAAAAAATTTCCTACCAATTCTGGCCGGGTACCTTCGGAAAGTCTTTCAAAATGAACTACATTGACACTACAACGATCGACGGTCTAAAGATTTATCATTTCCGGGGGCAGGATAATGCAATAGATGACACCTTGGGATATTCATTTTTACCCTTAGTTCCCGAAAAGTATCGGGCTCTTTCAAAAGCCACCGTTGATGTTTTTATTGAACCGGTTAGCGGAATAATCATCAATTATTATGACAAAGGAGTTAGTTACTATAGTGATTCCGAAGGTCATCGGCTCTGGGATATTTCTCAATGGAGTAACGAGCTAAAAGAATCCTCGATCCATCAAATGGCGGCTACGGCTTCAAAAGCCAGACAGACGATTCTTCTTCATGAATATATGATTCCATTCGGTTTGTTGAGTTTGGGAATATTCTTACTGTACAAATCCTTACCTGGCAGAGACAAGAAGTGAGATAATTGCTCAAAGATTTTATGTCGGAAAGATTAAGGAACCTAATGAATTTTTTACGCTTCGTCGGTTTGATATTGGCCGACAAGGGTGAGTATGGAAAAGACAAATATTTGCTTCTAAAGGATTATCTAAGACTTAAATTGATTCACAACGTGGCTAAGATCTTCGGCTTGAGGATCCATAAATTAAAATTTTTAGGCTATAAAATAGAAATTTTTGACATCAATACTTCTGTCTCGCTAATCGAATCCATTTTTATTGAAAACGAGTATTTTTTCCGGTCAAAGACCAAATCTCCGGTAATCTTTGATCTTGGAAGCAATATCGGGCTATCTATCTTATATTTTAAGACTCATTTTCCGAATTCGGAAATAATTTCTTTTGAGGCCGACGTCCAAACAGCCGGCATCCTCAATAAAAACGTAAAAAATAACGATTTGAAAAAAGTTAAAGTATTTAACAATGCGGTAACCAACAAGAAAGAAAAAATAAGCTTTTTCGTTGACTTAAATGGCCCGGGGTCTCCTTTGATGAGTATCTATAAAAATAGACTACCCAAAGATGAGATATCGGTTAATTCCGTCAAACTATCCGATTACATAAAAAAACCGGTCGACCTGATCAAAATGGATATAGAAGGATCGGAAGGGGACGTTATGAAGGATTTGTTGGATAGAAAAAAATTAAAATTTGTAAAACAGCTGATCATTGAGTATCACCACCATATCGACCCAAATGTCGATAATTTTTCACAATTTCTGGGTCTATTGGAATCCAACGGTTTTGGATATCAAATACATGCTTCACAAAAACCTCCATTTAATCCCAAAAGCTTCGAAGATATTTCGATCTTCGCCTACAATCTTTCTTACTTCCAGCCAAAAAATTGAGGATCGCTTTTGGAACATTCATAAATGGTTTCAAGTTCCAACGGTCTTTTGTTAACTAAGCCTAGGTCGGACAACTTTAACAATATTGACCTTCTCTGTTTATCTGAAGAGACGATCTTTGTTCTTGGAAAATTATCAACTGCACTTAGTGGTACTCCGCCGAACGATTTGTAAAATGAAGTAAACATTCTCATAAACTCCCTCTCTTCACTACTTAAGGCCGACCATACATTTTCATCAAGCGGAACGATCGGCCAATGCATATCAATATCGTTCTTAGAAAATCCTACGTTATATATTCCAAGGCAAAAGGCCACCGCTTGTTCCAACTGAGGCGACTTTAAACCGGCCAAGAAGTCTCCTGGCTGTTCCAGATCATTAAATGTAAACTTTTGGAATAGATAATGCGCATTAGCAGCCAATAAGGTATCCGGTTGATGGTCTTGAGTAAGACATTTGAGTACTTCCGAAACTCCATTATTTTCCATTTCTTTTTTACTGCCCGAGAGTAAGGAATAACTGTTTAGAGCTTCTGCGAACAAGGCCCAACCATAAACGACTGTATTCCTGCTTCTGGCAACACCTGAAGGATCCAAACGGTTCAGCTCTGCATTAGAAACCGCGTCTTGAAAATCATAAAAAGCTCCTTTAAACTCCTCAACTCTTCTGGCATGTTCTCTACGGTTTGTCATGGCGAATCTTACCTCAAAATGTTGTTAACTTCATCAATTACCTCATCTAGCCTGCCGTATTCATTTACGATTATGTATTGGGCGTCGCCAACATAGTCGATGTCCTTTCTGGATTGAGCCAGTCTATCACTTAGTAAACTTATCGTACTGCCTCTATTAATAAGCCTTCTGACCAAATCATCAAAGCTGGTGGGAACAACGAATAGATAGGTGAAGTTGTAATCTTTTAAAAACCTATGACCATTCTTATTGGCTTCAATAAAAAATCTTGCTCCTTTGGGGTCAACCCTTAATATTGGAATCTTGTTCTCGTTGATAACTTTGTCAATTTCCGTCTTGCTGGTACAGTAAAAATTACCCGCATATTCCACACATTCCAGAGCCGATCCGTCATCCATCATTTTGTCTAGTTCTTCTTTGGTTACCCTTACGTAGGGATCATCAGCTTCCGACTCTTCAGGACGTCTTTCTCTGGTAGTACAAGTTTTTATTTTTTTATATTTATTGTTTCCCATCATCAACCGGTCAATAATCGTATCCTTGCCCGACCCGGAAAGGCCTGTCAGGATGACGATTTCTTTATTTTCTTTTTTGGAATTCGCTCTTCTTTCTTCAATATTCTTCGTTACTTCAAAAATATGATCGCTTACACCAGATAGCTCACCTGGCTCCGGCAAATATGTTTTTACAATATCGGGTATTTTCATATACGATTAGTATAGAATGATGATTTTTAAAAAAGCTATTGTCATAC
>DASVZW010000093.1:0-11250 GCA_036391475.1 Patescibacteria group bacterium
ATCTCAGTTTCCTTGTCGGTTAATTTTTTTCGATATTCATCCTCCAGCAACTTTTGATCTTCAAGCGTTTTTACTTTTATATCCGACTCTATCTGCTTGGCAATTATTTCATTCTTTGCATTTAATGTAGCGATTTCTTGATCTTTTTTGGCAAGGGCATCCTTGGCTCTCTCAATGATCTCTTTCTCCTTGAGTTTAGCCTCAAGTTCCTTCTCTTTTTCGATATTACGTTTTGCGTCTTCCAGTTGTGAGTTAAATTCCGTATTTCTTATAGATTTAATTAGAGTCTCAATGGTCGTCTTATCAATATCCGTTTCATGTATTGATTTGAGATCTACTAAATCCCCTTTTTGAGCGTCTTCAAGTAACACTAATGTATTAGCGTCTTGGATTGATACCTTAACTGTTTTCATAAATGCATTATATTCGGATTTTATTAGGGTTGGCAAGAAGTTTAACCGGTGGTTTGAAGGTCCCAGAAATGACGGTATAAACTATTCTTTTTGTTTACCAGCTCATGGTGCGATCCAATTTCTTTTATGGAGTTGTTTTCCATAACGACTATTTTGTCGGCTTTGACCACGGTAGAGAGACGGTGGGCAATAATAATGGTCGTTTTATCTTTGGCCGCTTTCCAAAAAGCATCCTGAATATATTTTTCCGATTCTGAATCCAGTTGGGAGGTAGCTTCGTCGAAAATAATGATCCCGGGGTCGGAAAGTATCATTCTGGCGATAGCTAATCTTTGCCTTTGGCCACCGGAAAGCTTGACACCTCTTTCGCCGACTACTGTCTCGTATTTTTTGGGTAATGTATCAATGAAATCATGTAAATTGGCCATTTTTGCCGCAGCAATGATCTCTTTTTTAGTAGCAGACGGTTTTCCATAACCGATGTTAAAGCCAATTGTGTCATTAAACATGTTTGGATCTTGAGGAACCACTCCCATCAGAGATCTCAAATAGCTTTTGTCCATATCTTTTATATTTATTCCATCAATAAGGATTTCTCCTTCATCAAGATCAAAGAAACGCATCAAAAGTTTAACTAAAGTCGTTTTACCAACACCGGATTTACCCACTAGAGCTATCGATTGCCCGGGTCTTATTTCTAAATCTAGATTTTTTATGGCGCCTTTTTTTCCATCCGGATATGAAAATGAAATGTTCTTAAATTCAATATCTCCTTTAAAGTTTTTGATGGTCTTGGGCTGGTCGGGGTCTTTGACTTGGGTATCAAAGCTTAGAATATCCATATATCTTTCAATGTCGGCGTAGTTTTTTGCCATATCCCTGAAGTTAAAAAGTAGATCGAAGAACTTAGGATAAAAGGAGCTTATAAAACCTAAGATCAGAACAAAATCACCGACAGAGAATGCTCCACTAACTGTTTTTTGAATACTAAAAAGTAGAATCAAGAAAAGTCCAATATTCCCTGTAAAGCCAACGATGATATCTATGGCCCTAAAACTGTTGGAGTATCCCCAGATCGAGTTAACCCATTCTTTAAACGTATCTTTTAGTCGGTTATATTCCCATGTTTCTTTGGCAAAATATTTGACGGTTTCGTAGTTAAGTAAATTATCCACGATCACTCCGGACACTTTGTCTTCAGAATCATTGAAAACCTGTCGTTTTTTGATATTAAAATCAATCAAAAATTTGGTTGCTACGATATTAATTACAAAAGATATAACTAACAGTCCGGCAATTTCGAGATTAAATGAACCAAAAAAAGCTAAGATAACAATAAAGTTGATGAAAATCCTGGCAAGCTGATTAAAATTGTGAAAAAGATTAAAGAAAGCTCCATCTCCTCTTCTAATGATACTAATCAAACTTCCGGTACTTTTTGATTGGTGAAAAGCGAGGTCGAGATCGTGAATTTTTTTAACAACCCCAAGACGGGCGTCTCGTGAGGCAGGAATTAAGACCCAATCTCCAACTGTGTATGTGGCTACATCAAAAATTATATTTAGTACCCTGACCCCAACATATATCCAAAGCACGGTAATGATCTTCCCAAACTCGCTGGCGTAAATGGTCTCAATGAAGAGTTTGTAAAAATATGGTTGAATACTTTCGACCACACCAAGACTGATCAAAAAGATCACAAAAAGAAGATATCTATAACGATATCTTAGGCAGAAGCCAAAAAATGCCTTATAGGTGCGCAAAAAGTCCATAAATTTTCTAATTGGAGGGCAAATTCATTCTACATCAGGCTCAGAATAATTTAAACCCTTAAATTAAACGATTATCAGATTACATTATGAGTCTTATTTTGGTACAATATAGGCATGAAAGTAGTAATTAATGAAAATGAATGCGCCGGCTGCAATATGTGTGGAAGTATTACCGGTGAAGTTATCTGCGTAGACGAGGGCGGTAAAGCTAAACTTAATCCCAAAGCCGATCTTAAGAACCAGGCTATCATTGAGGCTGTCAAGATGGCTGCTCAAGTTTGCCCTTCTCAGGCTATTACCATTACCGAAACCGATGCCTAATCTCACCGAAAGGTTGTTGGGTATTTACGGGAATAAAACGAGTGATACCGGAGAAAATAGCTCCTGGATCCCAAAAAGAAAGCATTTTAAAGACGATCTGTTGGGTGAATTAAGGGAAACCGTCTCGCAATCAGGTTCACTTTCCGCTCAAGAAACCGACAAATTAATTAGCGAGAATCTAATTCTTACCCAGGCCAAGGAGGATATATTCTCACAAGTGGCCTTTTATTTACAAAGTGAATATGGAGATGACGGATATGAAACCAGACTGAGCCACTTTAATGAATCGTGGACAAGAATGTATGAAAAATACGGGGATCAACTGATCTTGGCATTAGCGGAAATTACCGATGATCTGGAGTCTGATCCATTTGTAAACTTTTCCGGGTATCTCGACAAAGACAAACTAAGAGAGCAGATTAAGTCGCTTTCAAATAGGAGTAAAAGGTTATCTTGATCTCAATTTTTCTAGGGCTTTTTTGATCTGTCTTTTGGCATCGTTGCGGACCTTGACGATTCCATCGATCAGGACGCGGCTCGTTTTATTTATATTTACCGGACAACCGGGCAAATTCATATCAAATTTTATTTGGTAGCCGGACCGGATATTTTTTTCGATCGAGAGAGAGGCATTCTTAAGGTCTTCCTGATAGTTCTTCAATAATTTTTCTAAGCCATTATCGAATTTAGTCTGGATTCTCTGCCTAAGTCTGTCGCTGATTTGTAATTTTTGCTCGTTGATAAAGATGTTCATGATTCATTATACCCAGTAATACAAAATTCTTTATACTATGGTAAGTGATAAGTAAAATTACGCGCTTCTTGGTGTTTATCCTGGCTTTATTAATTGTGGTATATGGGGTGGCAAAGATGGGATGGTGGCCAAAATCTTACCAAATCAGTCTCCCGTCAAAACAGACGGTTATACCTTTTGTCTTCCCTACTCCAGAAGCGAATAAACAACTGGCAGATTGGACTAATGATGAAGTTATCCAAAAAATTAATGATTACCGGGCAACCTACAAACTGCCTCCATTAAAAAGTAACAGTTTGTTGGATAATGCCGCCAAAAACCGGTTGGCAGTTTTACTCGAGTTTAACGACTATGATGGCAAACAAACCGGTTTGACCAGAGAAAACGCTCTTAAAAATGTAGGTTACAACTATTCCTGGGTTGGAGATCTGGTATTGTTGGGCTATTTTAAAAATAACGATCCGATTGGTTACTGGACATCAATTGACAATTCACTGGCAACATTAAAAGATAAAAATCTCAAAGAAGTGGGGGTGGCTATTAAACAAACCGCCGAACAAGTCGATGTCTATGTGATGTTGGCGACAAAAGGAGCTGTTTCAACAACGTCGACTACATCTTCGAAAGCAACTTGGGGTGGTCCGGAACTTTGGGATGCGGTAAATAAAGCCAGAGTGTCATATGGCGTAAGTCCACTTAAACAGAAAGATGAATTGTGTACGATCGCCGCAATTAGATTGGACCAGCTTATACAATTGGGAAAACTCGATGATCATGCCGGCTTTGTTCCAACACTAGAGAGACCGGATCTTAAGTGGATAGCCGATCAATACAATATTAGCGAATTTTTAGCTTATGGATTTCAAACAGTTGACGCGACAGTGAAGGGTTGGGGGGATACCCTTGGCCATAAGAAGTTACTGACCGGAGGAGAGTACGTCTGGGGATGTATTTACGCTCAAAACACTTTCGCGGTGGCAATTGCCGCTTATTAGTTAGAGGATGAAACTGTCTAAAATTTCTTCAGAAATTTCTTTGGCGGGTAGGATATAAATGTCCTGATGGTAATCATTTTCGCCGACATACTCACCCTCACCTTTAAGGATTGACTCAAATGGCCTACAAAAAACACAGCCATCTTCTCCCTCCGGGCAAGTGAATTTATTTAACTTTTTAGCTAACTTTATTTCTCTCGCGATCCTTAAGATCTGCTTTTCGGCTTCACCTGTTTCCGGCAACTCGACCTGAGTGGGGATGTTGTCAGTTTCCAAATACCAATAACTGGCCTTGGAGACTGTCCGTTTCTGGCAATTACCTACCAACAACAAATATATTGGTAGCTGAAGTGAACTTTTCTCCTCTTTATTCTTTCCCGTCTTAAAGTCGATGATATTTACACTGTCACTTTCCGGTAAATATTCCAACCAGTCTATCTTTCCGCACAAAATAATATTATCTTCTTCGGATATCCAATAATATGGCAAGTCCTGATTTATTTTGACCGCCTTATTGGCTAGAGGTCCCGGTCTGTCCATGATCCTTCTCAGCATAGCTTTGCCTCTTTCTTTGTACTGATGCTCTTGATCGACATCCTTAAAACCACCCTTTTTTCCTGAAAACTTATTCCAGGCCGAATCGAATTTCACTACTAATGATTCATCAAATCTTGATTCAGTTGGTAGAACCGAAAGGGCTTCGACAACCTCATGCACTGAGGCTCCTAGGGCAAGGGCTGGGCCGGTTAGCTGGATCTTGTGACCGGTTTTTGGATCTTTGTATACATTTCTAAGATAGTAGTATCGAGGACATTTTAAATAATCGTTTAGCGATGTGTGGGAGACCCACACCGCAGAGTATTTATCTTTAGCCATTATTTTTTAATATGAAGTAAGGTGAATTTTTGATAATAGGATATCGAAACATAAAGCCAAAAGATGCCAATAAGGTAGCCCCCCAACACATCGCTCGTCCAATGAGCGCCCAAATAAATGCGAGATACTCCGACCAAAAGAACCGGTATTGACACTAAGCCCATTAGTAAATATTTAT
Organism: Patescibacteria group bacterium; assembly: GCA_036391475.1. Classification (GTDB taxonomy): domain Bacteria; phylum Patescibacteriota; class Microgenomatia; order UBA1400; family MFAQ01; genus CAIQPO01. Next base: position 5,310 of record DASVZW010000093.1, read on the forward strand.
ACAAAGGGTATTTGACCTTGATACTGATGAAATAGAATAGCAACCCGAAAAGAACCGTATAGGTAAAAACGTGTCCACTTGGAAAGCTCCGGTCGGACAAATGAGAATAAATTACTACCAAGCTTCCAGCCGGTCTGGGCCGATTCACTAAGATTTTGATAACCGAATCCATGGCTGTAGCCGACACAACAGATAGTAACCAAACCAAGGCTTCAGTTTTTTGTTTCATGCCGATCAACATAATGCCAATAATCAAAATAACAAAAGGTAAAACTCTAAGAAATCCCAGAGAACTTACCAGGACCATAAGTACCGGGAAAAATGGCCATCTAATGTCCTGAACATAATGACTAAAAAGTACGTCAATTGAAAAAAATGGAACAAAGTGGGCAGTGAATGCTAAAACCACGAATAGGGTAAGCGAAACAATGGCTGCCAGTCTGTATTTCTTTTTGCTGAGATAATTCATTCAAATTTTATCTTATCATTCAAGGCTGTCCCCGATCGATCAATTGAACCTTTAGGGAGCTCGATCACAATTCTGAATAAAGGATTATAAAAGAAAAACCTATTTGGTCCTAGATCTTTTGTTAACTTTACAACCCTATTTGAGTTGTCCAAGAGAATTATATCGATAGGGTTGCTAAGACCAAAGGTATGTAAGCCAAATCTGGTATAGAAAACCAGCGCCCTGGGATTATTTTTGTTAAGTAATCCGGTTACTCTATCAATAAAGCTTACGGCTATTTTGGCATGATCGGATACTGAGACCTGTTTGGTCAAGTTGGTTATTTTCACTGATATATTAATTTTAGAACAATTGATCGTGTAATTTAATTGACTTGTTATACACTAAATTTAGTATGGAAGATAAAAAGAATAAATTTGGTTTTTCGGTAAGTGTTTGGATCATGGGATTAGTTAGTTTTTTGAATGATGTATCGACGGAAATGATCAATCCAGTCCTCCCCATTTTTATTACTACGGTGCTGGGAGCCCCGGCTTCCGTGGTTGGTTTGATCGAGGGAATTGCAGATGCTACATCGAATTTCTTAATGGCCTTAACCGGAATAGCTTCGGATAAAATCAAAAAAAGAAAGCCGTTCGTGATTTCCGGGTATGGTTTGTCTACAATTTCCAAAATTATTTATTCGATGTCCTATTCATGGCCCATGGTCCTTGTCGGAAGGGTAACCAACAGAGCCGGAAAGGGTGTAAGGACAACGGCCAGAGATGCTCTGATCGTCGAAGCAACTGAGAAAGAAGATAGGGGTAAATCATTCGGGCTACACCGGATGATGGACAATGCCGGTGCGATTTTTGGACCAATGCTATCCATAGGCGTATTAGGTCTATTAAATAATAACTACAGATTAATGTTCTTTTGGGCATTTATTCCCTCCGCCTTGGCCATGCTTTTGTTGGTTTTCTTGAAAGAACGTAAAAAGAATCCCGGTGAAGACGAAGATATTCATTTTGACTGGAAAAAGACAAACAGTTCTTTTAGGATTTTTTTATTTATTAGCCTCATTTTCGCCCTGGCCAGCAGTTCTTATGCTTTTTTAATTCTTAGAGCTCAAAATTTAGGAATGTCGGTAAGTTTGACCATATTGGCTTATATTTTGTTTAATCTCAGTACTTCACTAACTGCACTGCCTGCCGGATTGTTGGCAGACAAGATCGGTCCCAAAAAAATAATATTTAGTGGTTATCTATTATTTGCCTTGGTATATTTTGCTTTTGGTGTCGCAAAAAGCGATTGGGTAGTTTGGGTATTATTCCCGGCATATGGAGTTTATTTAGGAATGACAGAAGGGATTGGAAAAGCTTACATTTCCAGGTTAATTCCTCATGAAGTAGCTGCTTCCGGTTTTGGAATTTACCAGACTTTGTTAGGATTTACTACCTTCTTCTCCTCTTTTATTGCCGGACTGATCTGGACTAAATTTGGGCCAAGCTATCCCTTTTTCCTAAGCAGCATCTTGGCATTGATCGCGGCATTGCTCTTCCTCATTTTAAGTAAGAAAATTAATATTCACCCGCAAGCCGCATCCGTCAGTCACTTACTTCAAAAACACAATCTTTAAAATCCGTGACGAACTGTTCTATCCTTTTGTCCAAAATAATATGAGATTGGTTGATAGGTCTTAGCAATTTGATACCGGAAAGAGTGGTACATCTACTTAGAGCTACATAAGTTTGTCCGTGGGCAAAAGCTCCCCTGCCGAAATCGATAATCACCTTTTCGAAGGTTTTGCCTTGGCTCTTGTGAATGGTAATAGCCCAAGCAAGTTTGATGGGCATTTGTTTAAAACTACCTACTTCTGAAGATTCTATGACGTTTTTTTCTTGATTAAAACTGGTTTTATATGATGACCACGTAAAAGGAGTGACATCAACTATTTCACCATTTTCTAATTTTACGGTCACAGAATTTGGTTTTAACGAATATATTCTTCCCACTGTACCGTTTATCCAACGGCCGTCAGGGTCGTTGTTTAAAAGCATGATCTTAGCACCGGTTTTTAAGGCGATCGAGTCCGGAAGTGGCTGTTTATTGGCACCAAAATCACCGGTAATGGTGGCGTGATAGGATTGTGCAGTTCCGATAATTTCGGCCAATTTTGTTTGATTGATTATGTCTGCCTGAGCATTTACAGAAGTTAGAATTATGTAGTCTTCCGAGTACTCTCCTTCCGATATTAATTGTCGGTTTAAAGCGTTCAGGTCTTCCTCGGTTACTTTATTGGTACGGATGTTATTTAGGATATTGATGAATTTTGCGTCAGATTGACGATATATCTTATCCAGCTCAACAATATAAAATTTATTGAACAAATTATCATTTATTCCGGACATAACCTTTGAGGAAAAAAAGAACGGAGAAGAGTATAGCTGGGATAAGGCGGCATTTTCATCATTGGTCACAACCGGAGGTAATTGGTATAAATCCCCTACCATGATCATCTGAACGCCTCCAAAAGGAAGTTCTGAATGCCTAACTGTTTTAAGGAAGATATCAATGCTATCAAGCAAATCGGCTCTAACCATAGAAATTTCATCTATGATCAATATTTGCAGTGCCCTATACAATTTTGCGTTCCGGGTTTTTTTGGCTTCTTCTCTAGCAACTTGTGGGGTAACGGATGGAGGAATCTTGAAAAATGAATGTATCGTTTCGCCTTTAACATTTACGGCGGCAACTCCGGTAGGAGCGACGACAGCCAAATTTTTCTTAGTCGTATTTCTAAAGTGACTTAACAGAGTAGATTTTCCGGTGCCGGCATTTCCGGTAATAAAAAAGTGGTTTTGAGTCTCCTCCATGGCTTTAAGGATCTTGGCTACTTTGTCTGAGATTTCGATGGGCATTTTATAAGGATAACAGATGACTATTTTTTCTTAACCAATGTCGGTGTTGTCTATATAATGGATCAAACTTAAAAACCAGCCCCCAAAAACGGCTACTGTGGTTGCGGTGCACCATGTGGGATACTTCATGGATGACTACATAGTCAACCACTTCGTGAGGTGCCATGATTAGTTTGCGATTGAAAGAAAGATTATTTGTAGGTGAACAGCTTCCCCAAATACTGGAGACTTTTTTAATTTTTATTTCTCGATAATCTACACCGATTTTTTGGGAATAGTAGTTTACCTTTTCGGTGATTACTCCAATACCTTGTTCCAAATACCAGCTTGTTAGTGCTTCTCTAATTTCTTTTATCCGGTTTTCTCCTTGGTGAGATGACCAAATTGTTACTTCTAGGGTTTCCGGGTTGTGATCAATCTTTGTTCTTGAAGGTACATCAATTTCTTTGATGCGTAGAGATAATTCTTTCCCAAAATACAGATGTTTTTCGCCTTCAGTGTATTTTTTATTATTTTTTTCTTTACTTTTGATATGTTCCAATCTCCTTAATATCCAGTCTTCTTTTTCATTTACAAAGTTATCAATGAAAAATTTGGGTATCCAAAAAGGTGCAGTGACAATGACACCCTTTTCCGAAACAGAAATCGATGTAGTACTGGTACGACGCCGGCTCCTTTTGATTTGGTAATTTAGATTCGCCACAAATCCATATTGTATCTATAAAAATAAAATCTGCTTGACGATTATCCGGCACCTCCGCCGCCTCCACCTCCTCCGCCGCCTCCACCTCCGGAAAACCCACCTGATGAACCAGTACCCGATGCTCCATAGCCGCTAAAGGCAGACGAAATGCTTTGGAAGCCACTTGAAATAACATTTAAATTACTACCAATAATGACGGCGTTGGTCCCGGCATTATTGATATATAGTCCGGATCTTGTATAGTCTTCCGGGTTCCTAAGAGGTATTTGGGATAAGGTTTTTAAGGATATCCCCAATGCAGCACCGTAGACCAAATATTTTTCCCAGATAATAATTGAATCGGCCGGAGAGGACCGGGTAACGCTATAGTCTTTTAGATATTTTTTAAAAGCCAACCAATTTGCATAAGCCATATTGCCGCCATCAGTTCTTTTATCCATAAATACCTTAAGGAGTATTACCAGGACAACAGAAATTATTAAAATAAATAAAGTAGTAGCTATTAAGAAAGCATTAACACTATATTGGCTAAAGGCCGAGGAAAAAATAATAAATAATACAAAAAAGAAAAATATCAAGGCGATAATCGGAGTAATTCTGTTTTCTTCTTTTTCTGATTCAGGATCCAAGATCTTATCATCAAGTAAGGTCTGATGATTTAAATCTTGCCAGTCTTTCCAAAATTCTTGGGCAACAAAAGGGCTGTTTTTGGGAATATCTTTGATTTGTGTCAAAGTAATTCTGTTCGTGGGTCCATTTATCAAATTTTGTCCAAAACCCTTACTAATGGACTGTTTCATTAGATTGTCTATGACCGGATTTATCGGCGGTATATTCTTAATTTTTTCTAAGGCGATTTCAACTTCTTGATCCGGATAACCAAAAAGGTAGCCAACTAACAATTTATCTAAGGGATTGTTAAGCTTATCAGGGGTAGCCAATAAATTAAAAACTATCTCGGGCGAGCGTTCAAAGATTCCCAAAATAGCTTCTTTCTTGAGCATCTCCATACCAATAACTTTCCTTCGGCAGAGGTCAAGGATAGTAGCGGTCAACGAAGTTCCGGTCGGTTTGTAACCGGGACTGTGCATGAGGGACTCGACCAGAGATGGGTGAAGGTCGGAAGGCGGTTCGTGAATACTGTCGGCTAAATTGACTTCGGGAAGTTTGCTATCCTTCCCATATCTCAACCACTTTCTAAACCAATATATGTCAATATATATAACCAATAAATTAACAAGAATTATCAAGATCTCAATAACTGTTTTTAGATAACTGTTATCATTATTTTCTTTAATAGTTTTTTGGATAAACCCCTTTTCTTCATCAAGTATTGAGGCTAATGATTTTTTTCCTTTGATAATAGAGTCATCTTTTAACAAGGGAAACAGTACCCTCACTTCAAAGAAGGTGCCGGGGCGGAGATTTTGAGCCTTGAATTGAATATCCTTATTCGAGAGAATGGTAACTTGTCCATTTAGTGGACCGTGACCAAAGGCATGAATATTATTGTTCAAAACCGGTTCAGGAAGAATGATCTTTGCATCGACATTGTCTGTCGCTTTGGTCCATTGATCCCCCACCAACTTCCAATAAAACTCACTAATATCTTTTTGATTGGTGACAGCATTTTTGATGGTATATTCAATCAAAAAAGTTTTTGCTTCGGATTCGGCGTGATAATACCATTTAAGATAAAAACGATCGTTTTCGGTGGTTTGGTCGTGAGTAAGAGGAATTTTTTTACCATTTATTATCTCAAAAACTCCATTTAAGGAAATCTGTCCACGAGAAGTAGTAGGGATCCATTCGTCTGCCCAGGAATACGAACCGGAAAATGAGTAGGTCCGTTGTTCTTGTACCACAGCT
>DASVZW010000094.1:0-2110 GCA_036391475.1 Patescibacteria group bacterium
ATCCAATGTATATAGATCACGATCGGATAAATCATTCGTGATCGCATCAAAAGGAGCACCGGAAGCGATCATTGATCTATGCCACTTAAATGATAAGAAAAAAGCGGAAGTAATGGAAAAGGTTAGATTGATGTCACTTCAAGGCTTACGAGTATTGGGAGTCGCCAGATCCAGTACAAACAAGAAGCAATTTCCGGAAATTCAACATGATTTTGATTTTGAATTTATCGGTTTAATAGGCTTTTTGGATCCGGTAAGAAAATCAGTAACCGCCTCACTGAAGGAATGTTACAACGCCGGTATCAGGGTAATAATGGTCACCGGAGACTATCCCGGTACTGCACAATACGTGGCCAGGCAGATCGGTTTAGAAAATCCTGATGAATTTATTACAGGCGACGATCTGAGAAAAATTGATCACCTGACTTTACGGGAAAGAATAAGAACGGTAAATGTATTTGCCAGAGTAATTCCTGAGCAAAAATTGAACATCGTCAATGCTTTGAAAGCTAATGGTTTAATTGTGGCCATGACCGGTGACGGGGTAAATGACGCTCCGGCTTTGAAGTCGGCCCATATTGGAATTGCCATGGGTGAAAAAGGAACCGATGTAGCAAGAGAATCAGCAGATATTGTGCTGCTCAACGATGATTTTTCTTCGATCGTTCAAGCAGTTAAGCTAGGTAGGAGAATTTTTGATAACCTTAGGAAGTCCATGGCCTTTATCTTTTCCGTTCATTTACCTATTGCCGGTATGTCCCTGCTCCCTATCATTTTTAATCTTCCACCGGTGTTATTGCCGGCCCATATCGCCTTTTTGGAGTTAATAATTGACCCGGCTTGTTCTACGGTATTTGAGTCGGAAAAAGAGGAAAGAGATGTGATGAACAGGCCGCCAAGAAGCTTGAAGAAGCCTCTTTTCGACAAAGAAACTTTTACATTAAGCTTGTTGCAAGGGTTAAGTTTGTTGATGGTGGTATTAGTAGTGTTTGTTCTTAGCCTAAACAAAGGAATGACGGAAACACAAAGCAGATCGATGGCTTTTATCACTATAGTATCAGGCAACTTGATGCTGATCATTACAAATCTTTCCTATACAACTCACTTTATAAATATTCTGAAAAACCGAAATGTGGCGTTATACGCCGTATTGGCCGGAACGATCGCGTGTTTGGGCATGGTCTTATCCATTCCCGGACTTAGATCACTTTTCCATTTCGGGAGTTTAAGTCTATTAAATATAACGCTGGCCGTAGGAATGTCGTCAATCAGTATAATCTGGTTTGAAGGTTTCAAGGCTCTTAAAAACCGTAGACCATAAAAAAAGCGCCCGAGTGGGCGCTTTTTATTTTGATCGCTAATTTTGGTTAACGGACAAATTTTCTTTCCTTACGGACGATTTTCTTAGGTCCTTTTTTAGCCTTTTTCTCTTTGGCCGGGGCTTCTGTTTTTGGAGCGTTCTTGACCTTAGCGGCCTCAGGACGGACTTTCTCTTCTTTTGTTTCGGGAGCAGTGACCTCACTAGGAGCCTCGGTAACCGGGGCTTCGATTGAAGCAGCCTGACCTTTTTTAACAAAGATGTCCTTAATCTTAGTAGCTTTCTTTCCGAGTAAGCCTCTTAAGTAGTAGAGTTTAGCTCTTCTAACCTTACCTTTTTTGACGATCTCAATTCCGGTAATGGTAGGAGTATTGACCGGAAAGATCTTCTCAACACCAACGCCTCCTGTGGCTATTTTACGAACGATAAAGTTCTTTAATTCACCACCTCCGCGGATAGCGATAACGATACCCTGGAAAGCCTGGGTGCGGGTTTTATCTCCTTCTTTAACGGTTTGCTGTACTTTGACAGTATCACCGACAGAGAATTCAATTTTGTCTTGCCATTTGATTTGATTTGCCATAGCGATATATTTTACCAGCCTCGGAGGGTTTTTTCTACCTCTGACTCAAGCTCGGGGGTAAAGTCTACCTTATAGGGCAGGTTTATCTTCTTTAGGTTGTTACCGGTCTCGATGGCAACGATTATTTCGTGCTCACCAGGATGGGATTTCAGGAGCTCACTGACCTTTTGCATAACATCTTTGGGAGTACCGCTTTTAATGAAAATTTC
>DASVZW010000095.1:0-2823 GCA_036391475.1 Patescibacteria group bacterium
GTAACGAGGAGATTCGTATATCCGGAGACGACGCATTGGAAAAATAGTTTGACATTGCTTTCTCTAAATCTTAAAACGGGAAGGACCCACCAGATAAGGGTTCATTTATCATTTTTAGGATGGCCCATCTTTTCCGATGAACGATATCTTAATAAAGAGCAATCTAGATCCGACCGCCAGTTGCTAAGCCATCATTTTTTGCATGCAGGTTTTTTGGAAGTAGAGAATACGAAAGGGGAACTAATCAGTGTTACATCACCTTTACCGGAAGACTGTATTAAGTTGCTGGACAGCCTCATGCTAGAATGATTTTATGGACTTTCTTATAACCGAGTTGGTGGCAATTTTTGTGTTGGCTGTATTGGTTGGAGTTTTGTTCAGATTCGTTGGTTTGCCTTCGATTATCGGTCAAGTGATAGTGGGCTTAGGGGTCGGTATGTCCGGTTTGATACGCGGTCAGACGATGGAATTAATGCAACTACTGGCCAGTTTAGGAATAACGTTGTTGCTTTTTTTGGTTGGTTTGGAAATGAATTGGAGTGAGATCAAGAAGGTAGGTAAAAAGGTAGGATTATTTTTTTTGGGACAGACTGCTCTTTTAGGAGTGATCTTTTATATTTTGACATTCTATCTGCTGGGAACTACACCTCTTGTCAGTCTAATGTTGTCGGTCGCTTTATCTTTTAGCAGTACTATTGTGGTGGTAAAAGTGTTATCGGAAAAGAGAGATCTAAGTAGTTTGGTGGGAAGACTTAGTTTGGGGGTGCTTTTATTACAAGACCTTTTGGCAATTATTTTATTAGTTATTTTGCCTAATTTAAGCAAACAATTAGATGGTGCCGGAGTGTTGGATCTGATACTAAGATTGTTGGTTTTTGTCTTTACCATAAATGTCGTTGGTCATTTCTTGGTGTCGGGAATTGCCCGATCGGTAATTAAAACGGGTGATGATCTAATACTTTTAAGTTTATCTTGGTTCATGGTGGCCATATATCTGGCTACAAAAGTATTTGGACTGTCGGCAGAAATAGGTAGTTTCTTGGCCGGTCTTAGTTTGTCGACCAGTTGGGGTCATTTCCAAATAGTGAACAAAGTAAAAACGTTAAGAGATGTTTTTCTGACTTTATTTTTTGTTCTTTTGGGTTTGCAAGTTGGCTCAGGAAGGGTGGATTGGACAGTAGTAACACTATTGACCATGGCAGTCTTGTTGGTTAAGTTCTTAGTGTCTTTTTTGTGGTCCAGAGTTTTGGGATTATCGGGAAGGATATCCTTTTTGGTTTCTTTGAATATGACCCAGATATCGGAGTTTAGTTTAGTGGTTATGGCTTTGGGTTTGTCGGCTCACTTATGGAATGAAGATCTGGTTAGAGTAGTGACTGTCGTAGGCTTGTTAACGATGACAATATCTTCGGTTTTGATAACCATCAATGGTCCGATTTTTAGATGGGTAAGCCAGTATTTCCCGTTTCTTTTGAAGATAGGTAAAGAAGAAAAGATCGCCAGAACGGCCCTTAAAGACCACGTTATTCTTTTTGGTTGTGACAGAACCGGAAGAGGCATTATGTCGTATTTGGAAAAAAGGAAAGAAAAATATTTGGTGGTGGATTTTAATCCCGATGTGGTGAATAAGTTAAAGGGTAGGGGAGTGAACATTATTTTCGCAGATGCATCCGATCCGGATATCTTTGAACTAACGAACATGAAGGAGTCTAAGATGGTGATCTCAACAATAAAAGATGCCGAGGACAGCTTGGCTCTTCTGGTAGAGGCGAGGAGTATGGGAATAAAGATTCCGATGATAGTGGATGCGGAAACGGCTCAGGAGGCCAAGACTCTTTACAATGCCGGTGCGACTTATGTATTGTTCCCTCACTTTGTTGGGGGTTGGCACATGAATCAGTTGCTATTAAAACACAAAACCGATAAGGATACCTTTAAGAAATATAAAATGAAGCAGGATGAGGCTTTGAAAGCAATCTATGAAGGAGAATATTAACAAAATTGCCAAGTATTTCGGATGGTTGTTCTTGCTGATATTAATATTGGTATTGTTAGCAGATTTTTTACGTAGAGGAATCTTCCAGGAGCAGGTGGGAATGAATCTGTTGGTAGTGGGTGATGAAAACGTAGGGATGTTGATAATGAGACCTAAGGATAATTCAATTAGTTGGGTAAGTTTACCAACCAATTTAAAAATAAAAATATTTAATTCATCCGCGACATATCCAATAAAGTCTTTATGGAAATTCGGTCAATCGGAAAATAAACCATTCGATATTATAGAAAAATCGATCGGTATGGCAATCGGTGTCGAATTACCCAGGATGATCAAAGTGGACAGGGTAGCTTCCGTGGATCAAGCATTAGGAAAGTTTTTGTCTATATCGGCACAGACAGATTTAAGTTGGAAGGACCGTTGGACAATATATCAATATGTGTCGGACGCAGCGGTCTCGAAAAAGATCTTTGAACTGGAGGTTCCTCAGACGGCAATGGATAAAGTCCAAGAGGCCGACGGAAAAGAATTCTTAGTTTTTAATCCGGTAATTAACCTTTGGACAAAAGATAAGTTCTATCACGAAGCAATACTTGAAGAAAATGCCGATATATCAATTAATAATGTATCCGATACACCGGGAATGGCTTTGGGATTATCGAGACAACTGGAATCATCAGGGATGCACGTTATCGAAGTTATAAACAATCCTCAGGATACCATCAGCGAAAAAGGGTGCTTCTTTTTAGCCAGCAATAAAAATCAGGTGACGAAGACCTTTCTTCAAAATCAGGCGGAGTGTATGCCTTTGCCAAAGAAAGAAGGAA
>DASVZW010000096.1:0-4587 GCA_036391475.1 Patescibacteria group bacterium
GGTTCATAGTCTTTTCCTCCAATTAAATTTCGGTATTCATTGGTCTTAAAATCACTGGCTCTATAAACAACAGGTCGGTTACCAAAACTAAAAGTGAATTGGGCTAAGGAGTTTGCCAGTTTTTCAACGAATATTTTTGATTTGCCATCATGGATCATTTTTTTAGGATGGGTCCCTATCTGTGCCATCATAAATTCGGCCCGGAGCAACCCAACCCCATCAGCATTTCCTTGGGCAACGATCGGAGCGAGGTCCGGCTCTCCAAGATTAACGTAGACATGTGTGGCTGTTTTTGGCTGTTCCTCGTATTTAGTTTCTTTGACATCGGATGCTTTTTCTTTTTCCGGGACACCATTATAGACAACTCCGGTGGCACCGTTCACTGTGATCACTTGATCTTTCTTGAGAGTTTGAGTGGCGGTTTTTGTACCAACGACAGCGGGAATACCGAGTTCTCTCGAGACAATGGCAGCATGAGATGTTTGACCACCTTTATCGGTGACGATAGCGGCAGCGCGTTTCATTGCAGGAACAAAATCAGGTGAGGTCATTTCAGTCACTAAGACATCGCCTTGTTTGACTTTATCTATCTCGTTGGCATTCTTAATAGTGACTACCTTTCCAAAACCAATACCGAAAGAGGCAGGCTCACCCTGAAGTATCTGTTTTAAATTCAGAAGCTGGCTTTCTTTGATGACGGATTTGCCTTTGTCCATATCCAAGGTAGTGATAGGACGGGTTTGGACTAAGTAAATTTTGCCGTTTTCCATGGCCCATTCACTATCTTGTGGAAAGAAATAATGTTGATGTACTTTGGCCGAGAGTCTTGCCACTTCAATGACCTGATCATCGGTTAGTTTTCTGGTAAATATAAGTTTCGTGGGGACTTTGACTTTTTTAACACCACTGGGGAACTGCCTGATTTCCATGACTGTTTGAGGCATGAACTGGCGGGAGTGAATTGTTAGATCAGTTTTATTAACAATGTAGTGATCGGGATTGACAACGCCTTGCACCATATAATCTCCGAGTCCCCAGACTGCTTCCACCACAATTTGATTTTTATTTTTACTCACAGGATTAACCGAAAAAGCCACACCGGAAACATCGGATTGGATCATTAGTTGAATTGGAACGGCGAGAAGGACTTTAAAATGATCGTAGCCTTTAGTGGCCCGGTAAAAGATCGCTCTGGCTCCCCATAGCGAAGCCCAGGCATGACGGACAGCTTGAATAACGTTCGACTCTCCTTTTATATCCAAATAAGATTCTTGTTGGCCGGCAAAAGAAGCGTCGGGTAAGTCTTCGGCAGTGGCGGAAGAACGCACTGCCACTAATGGATTTTTATCTCCCGGTTTTAGAGATTGATAATGTTTGATGATCGCTTCCGACAACTCTGTAGGAATATCAGCGGTGTTGATCAATCGTTGAATGGTAAGAGCGGCTTTTTCTAGTTTCCTTTGATTCTTTACGTCGGTCTCCTTGATTATTTTTATGATGGTAGGTTGGAGATCATTAACAGCAATCACGTGTTCATAGGCTTGTGCAGTGACAACAAAGCCATTGGGAACCGGCAAACCAAAGTTGTACATTTCACCCAGATTAGCTCCTTTACCGCCTACAAAAGGTATGTCTTCTTTGTTGATCTTGGAAAATGGTAATACCAGGGCAGGTATGTTTGGCATTTTTAGAGGTGTTTTTTAAAGTAGTCGACCCAAACGTTGGTGCCGGGATCGACTTTATTGGCAATACTTAAATAATAGCTAACCCAGATGAAAAAGACCAGTGACTCGAGAACTTGACCGATAAGATTTTCGGATTCAGGTTTGATTATGGTAACCTGATATTTTTGTCTTAGTAAAACTTCTTGAGTGATTTTGATCCTTTTTTGAATGGCAAGTGGATATAGATCTGAATTTAAGATTATGAATTTCAGATCGTCTTTTAGCTGGCTTGGGTAGATAAGACCGTCAAGTAGATGATGGTTCATATCGGGAATCTGGAAAGAGGTGGAGAAAGTTTTAGCTGATTCATTAAAATAATTTTTGGCGGAATCGGCTACACCGGAGAGATGATTGGCGGCGATCAAAATTAAGCCTTGATGTAGATATTTGGACGCAAGAGATTTTCCCGGATTAGTTTTGGTATCTCTGATCCGGTTTCCGGAATCGACACCTTTTTCTATAGTTTGGAGTAGAGATTTTAAATCAAAGTATTGATCGGTAGATGGGTTAAGCCTGTTCATCAAACAAAGTGAGGCGCCCAAGGACAAGAATAAACCCATCCGAGGTTCCTTACAGACGTTGAATTTTTCATTTAGCTTAATGATGGTCCAGTGTTTTTCCCTGGCCATGATCTCAAGCTGACCACCGGTAGTGATACAGATAACATTAGCGGCTCTTTTGGCGGCATCCATTCCGCAAGAAATGACTTCTTGGGTATTACCCGAGTAACTCGAAAGGATCACCAAACTATTTTTACCGACGTAGTTGGATAGACGGTAGTTGCTAACAACTTCAAAGGGGACCGTCAGCAGTAGTGGAGACAGTGACTGAATAATTTTGCCGCTGAGGTTGGAGGCACCCATGCCGACATAAACAATGTTTTTTATTTTTTCGGGATCGAACGAAAGGTTGACAAATTTTGCTTCATGCCAAGAAGACTCAAACTGGTGACTGAGTTTTAGGATTGAGTCGTATACTCCATTTTTGTCGTGATTTTTGAACTCACGCAAATCATCCAAGGCAGATTTAAACATCAATTTTAGTATAGCAAGAACTTAACGCGGTTGGAGCATTTTATTAAGGACGTTAAAAGCCGATTCATCAGACCCCGGATATTTAACCCGGCTTAGTTTCTCGTAAAAAGAGGTCGATATTTTAAGAACATCTTTGCTCAAGCCTGATTCGGATAAATACAAAAGACTTTGGTAGGCGTAGAGGAGATTGATCTTGCCGGAGACTTCAGGGTGGGAGAAAAAAGTGGCGCAGCTAGTTCTTGCCACCAGAGAGGATATTTTGGATGAGACCAACGAGGAATAAGGATCACCTACTCTGTCGGGAAAGGCGTAATTCGCAAAGAAGTCACCGGAGACCACTTGTCCATAATTATTTCCCAACTCGCGTTGTACTACCTTAGTAATAGATTCGTTTAGGAATCTCATCGAGTCGTAAAATGGTTGTTTCCAACTGGTATCCTTTCCTTCACCACAGTCACATTGACCACCCCAACGGATCAGATTGCCGTGAGGGCAGCTCCAAGCCGATCTTTCGACGATCTGCCCCTTGGGCATTTTTTTGCGTTTAAATTCCAATTCGTTAATTGGTATCGGATATAAACCGACCGAAGGCAGAGAAGTATCCAATAGATAAGTCAAAAACTTATCTGCGAGATGCCAATGATGACCGAACGTTTCCGCATCAGTCCAGGCAATAAGAGTTTGGTCCGCCCCTAGATTATTTGCCCTAGGCTTGATGGATGCATCGGTAAAATAGTCGGCATTATTTTTGGGGTCGAAAGCTAATCTGCTGGAAATGGTCCTATCAAACGGTAAAGCGATGATTTGACGTCCACTGGGTAGGGTGATGAGAGTCGGACGGTTATCGGATGATTGATGATCTTCTTGATAAATTTGCTCAGGGGCACAAATAAAACCTTGGTAACCATTAGCACTAAGTACTTCTAAGGTGGATGTATCTATGGCGGTTTCAGGCGGCCAGAAATATTTTGGCATAGTCCCGGTTATGTCAAAAAACCTCTTTACTCCGGCCGATACAACAATGTTCTTATCTTCATTAGTAAGATCAGGAAGTATCGGATGGATAAAAGCCTCCCCTATTCCGTTGGTGGCCATAGAAATTTTATAGAGATCGGCCGTCAGTGGATCTAATTTTTCCAGTTGGATCAGAAGAGTTTGATAAATATCGAAAGAAGCTTTTTCGAGGACCCCTTCGGCGGCTAGAGGTTTGTAACATTCATTACCTATAATACTTGTCCAGTCTTTGTTTTGAGGGTCGGTGGATATTTGCGATAGTTCAGGATGAAAAGCCCGCCTAGGAGGCTGATAAAAGTGTAAGCCGACCACAATTTCTCGACCCATAAGGCATTATATACATAAAAAATGAAATAACACAAGAAGATATATTACAGGCTATCATAGGAAGAATTATTACAATTTATTATTAATAGTTTGACTTCCTGTCTGTTATTCTGTATACAGATAGTACTTGTTATCAATAATAATTATTTGATAAACATATGCAAATTAATCCCCTGATATTTAGAAATTACGATATCCGAGGAATCGTGGATAAGGATCTTAATATCGAGGTAGTAGAGGCAATAGGAAAGGCATACGGAAGTTTTTTAAGGAAGAGAAAGATCAGACAAATGGTTTGCGGGCGGGATTGCCGTCTCAGCGGTGAAGCTTATCAAAAGGCGTTTATGAAGGGAGTAATTAGCACCGGGGTAGATATCATCGACCTGGGTTTAATCATGACTCAAATGATGTACTTTGCCCAATACAGATTTCAAACAAATGGTGGAGCGATTTTGACTGCATCTCATAATCCGTGGAATTTTAATGGA
>DASVZW010000097.1:0-3786 GCA_036391475.1 Patescibacteria group bacterium
ACCGACTACGCTTATGATACTGTCGGCAATGCTTCAATTGGTTTTGGTTTGGCAGATGCAAGTGGAGTACCGGGCTACACTTACAGTAAAGATATTCCGGTAACTGCGACAACTACAAAGGTTGATATAACAGCTTTGGGTGGGGACATTGATCTTGGCGTACGAGCCAATGGATGGACTCTCCCGGCGCAATTAAATGAGAAGCAGGTAGTCGGTACGGTTACCAGAGTTGGTACCGGAAATACCACAGAGACAGTTAAGTACGGTTTGGATTATCGTCAGTCTATCAACGGCGAGGTGCCTGAAGTTTTTGAGTACGCCTTGTTTTCAGGACAAAGCATATCGCAATAGTTGGTTTTGTATTAAAATGAATTTATGCCTGCCTACTTTGGATTAGATATTGGTTCTTCTAGTATTAAACTTGCCCACATCGATGGGAAGAAAGTTAATGCTTTAGGGATTGCGAATAACACATTGGGAAAAAATGTTATGGAAATGACCAATCCGGAAAGGATAGGTCTGGTGGAGTCGTTAAAAGTTTTAATGAAAGATTCGGGAGTCCGGTCAAAACAAGTGGTAGCTTCAATTCCGGAATCGTTAGTTTATTCAAGAGTGTTGAAGTTTCCTTTTATGTCGACTCCGGAATTGGCGACCGCAATTAAATGGGAATTAGATCAAACTGTCCCTTTTCCACCGAATGAGATCGAAGTGTCTTGGGTGGTCTTGCAAAAGCCGGAAAGAGCTACCGGGGCAGAAAAGATAAGTGTCTATGTAGTGGCCGTCCCTACTAAAATATCAGACATCTATACTAATCTACTTGAATTGGCAGGTATAGAACCGGTACGTTTGGAGAACGAAGTACCGGCAATTTCGAGAGTTTTTTCACCGAACTTAACCGATGCTAATCCGGGTTTGATAATGAATATTGGAGCGGCCGGAACCAGTCTGGTGCTATCAGGAAAAGATATTTTATATGGAAATTATTACGTACCCGTCGGCGGCTCGGCGCTAACAAAATTTATTGCCGACTCCTTTAATTTGCCAATAACACAGGCCGAAAGTTACAAGCGTACCTATGGTATGTCAAAGGAGCAATTGGAAGGCAAAGTGTTTAGTGTGTTAAAGCCTATCGTCGACAACCTCCTTTCTGAGGTGAAGAAGATGATAATCGCTTTCCAAAATGAAAATAAGGGGGGTACGGTTTCCAGAATAATACTTACCGGAGGCGGATCATATCTAATAGGATTAGTACCTTATATTTCAGAGAATATCGCTAACATCGAAGTGGTTATTGGAGATGTCTTTGCAGGTTTGCCGGTAAATGAAAAATATAAAGGTCTAGGTCCCGTATTTGACGTGGCGTGTGGTTTATCAGTGTAACTTCTCTGGAATATGATCACACTGAACCTAATAAGCAGTAAAAGAAAGGTAAGTAGAAAAAGAAGTAATTTTACGATCGTTTTGTATTCTCTGTTTGGTTTGTTCACTGCATATTTTGTTTTTCAGGTGTTATACGTGTCGATTAATTTATATACTAGTGGCAATAAATTAAATGGGGTTCGGACCGAATCAAAAGCGATTTCTACCGAGATCTTAAAAGATAATGCCAAACTAAACCGTTTTATTTTATCGAAGTTCATCCTGACAGAGATTAATAAGTTAAGAAAGAGCCAGTTCTCATATAAACAGTATCTTGATGAGATCGTGGCAATGACTCCTCAGGGAAATGATTTAACGTCCGTAAGTTTTGAAACCAAAGGCTATGTTAATGTGACCATAAAATCGTCAGATGATAATAGTTTTCATTCTTTTGAAAACAACGTCCGCACCAAGGATCTAACCAGCACCGATTTTACGTCGATTTTTTCCAACTCGGTATTTAGGGACGAAGGTGCGAATTACACTACTGAATTAATAGTTAAAATCAAAACCAAGTAATGGCTGCAGAAGAACGAATTATTGGGTATAAAAAGGTATTCGGTTTTGTTTTACCCGATTGGGTCGACGAAAGGCAAATAAATTTAGCTATTGGCTATGTTTTAGTAGCCTTGGTTATGGTCTTCGTCCTATTACTTTTTGTAAATCCTAATAAGTCAGTGATTACCAAGAATAATCAGTTATATAAGACCGAATCGGCGGCATTAACTACACTTAAAGCCTCAAAGGTTGGGCTAGACAATTTGAGTACTCAGATCAATAGTGATGAACAAGATGCAATTTTCAGAGCGATGCCTACAAATTACTCTCCGGAAGAAGCTATTTTTACCCTTAGAAACATTGCCGGAGCCACAGGTGTTACCATAATCGATTACACTCTTCCCGGAGGCGTTATCTTGGATCAATCTAAAAAAGAGTTCACCGGAAGTACCGGAACATCGACCCAGGCGTCAGTAGTTTTCCAAAGCTTTCTGGTTAATATAACCGTATCAGGAGATATTAACGCGATTTCTAACTTTGCGGACCGGGTCGAAAAAAGTTTGCCTATTGGATTTGTGTCGGACTTGGGTATTCAGGAGGCTGCAAAAATCTCTACGATCGGCGGAAAATCTCAGGTAAACCTAAAATTGCAAATTACCTATTATCAGCCGAATGTATTTTCCTTTAACTTAAATAATCTTCAACAGTTTAGCCCCGACGACTTGGCTCTGGTCAAAGAGCTATCCGGTTATGCCAGATTAAATACCAGCCCCTCCACTAGTTTTGGTGGGCAAGGGGCGACTCCTTCGGCCGGTGGTGTCGGTACGAATTTGTTTGGACTCTAATCCTTCCTGATTTTGCTTTGGGTATTAAAAAACCCGCTTACGCGGGCTTTTTAATTTAAAGTTTAATACTTATTCCTTGGTTTCGTCTTTGGGAGTTTCCTCCGGTTCGGGAGTGGCAACGGCTGTTTCTTCCTCGACTGCTTCTTCTGAGGTTTCGCCCATATCTTCAGAAATTCTCCCCTCTTCTTCTTTAAGATCGACCATAGCTCTGGTTCCCTTTTGAATAGCGGCGATTCTGACGATTTGACGGATGGCCTTAATAACTTTTCCCTGTTTTCCAATGACTCTGCCGACATCTTCCGGGTTTACTTCAATTAGGTATTTAACGACTCCCTTTTCATCTGCCGGGGTTTCGGTAATGACTACATTTTCCGGGTGGTTAACGATGTTCGAAACAATGTATTCAATGAGTTGTTTCATGAGATTTTTTCAAATAATTTTCTAACGGTATCAGTAGGCTGAGCACCTTTGCTTAGCCATAATTGATAATCAGTTTTGTTGACTTCGATCTGATTTTTAGGGTCGGCCGGATTGTATGTACCAATTGAGGCAACGACTGTTCCGGATAGTTTTGATTTGTCTTCAGCAACGACAATCCTATAGTATTTTTGATGTCTTTTGCCGGTAGGTTGAAGTTTGATTTTCAGCATATGGGTATTATATCAGCTCTAGTGCTTTTTGTGCTGCCTGCTGCTCGGCTTCTTGCTTGCTTTTGCCAATCCCTGTAGCTACCTGGTTGCCATCGACAACTACAGAGGTTTCAAAGGTTTTGTCGTGGTCGGGGCCGATTTCTTTGACTATCTGATAAATCGGGGTCGACAGTCCTTTTGCCTGGACCAGTTCCTGCAGGAGAGATTTTGAGTCTTTGAGCCTGTTTTCGTTGACCACCGTGTCGGCTTTGGGGATGATGAATTTTTCAAAAAATATCTTGGCGGATTCTAATCCCCCATCAATGTATATGGCGCCAATAAGGCTCTCGATAACATCTTCCAGGGTGGAGTCGTTGTTTCTTCCACCGGTTGAT
>DASVZW010000098.1:0-5233 GCA_036391475.1 Patescibacteria group bacterium
CAGTATGAGCAGTGGTATCGCTATTAGTTATTTGGATAACATCTCCGGCGTTGGCGCTGATGTCGGACGGATTGAAAGTAAAGTTCTTAATTTCAATGGTGTTTTCGGTGATATTAGTGGTGACGGCACTACCGGTAACCAGTTTTGTGGTATTGACTATGCCACAGCCGGCCAAAAAAAGCGAAATTATAGGAACAAGAATCAATTTTTTATTCATAAAACAGCCTTTCTGTTCTCATTATGCCACAACATACCTTAGGTATGAAATGATAAAATATCTCTAATCGGGGTGTAGCTCAGATGGCTAGAGTACTGCGTTTGGGACGCAGGGGTCGTGAGTTCGAGTCTCACCACCCCGACATTAAGTATTGTTTTTTGAGAAATGAGAGATGTTGCAATAAAACCATATAACAAGAAGTTTGATTATTCATATTCGTTTGGTGTCTATCCCACAATCGAGCTTTTGACACATCAACCCAAGGAAGCAATTAAAGTCCTAATACATTCAAGGGGAAAACAGAACGATGGTGTAAGAAAAATTCAAGATATCTGCCATAAGCTAGGCATCAAGGTCGAAACGGCTGATGGGTTGATAAATAAGATCACATCAAGTGAAAATACCTACGCCATTGGTATCTTTAATAAATACAAAACAGAAATCGCTAAAGGTTTGAATCATATAGTTTTGGTTAATCCTGAGGATTCGGGCAATCTGGGAACGGTGATCAGAACTTGTCTTGGTTTTGGGGTAAACAATATTGCCATAATCAAGCCGGGAGTGGATTGTTTTGATCCTAAGACCGTCAGAGCTTCAATGGGGTCTATTTTTCAAGCAAACGTAGAATATTTTGACGATTTTGATAAATATAAAGAAACTCATAAGAACAACTGCTACTTATTTATGGTTCATGGAGATTCGGAATTGAACCGGACAGATTTTGAGAAACCTTGGGCCTTGGTCTTTGGAAGTGAAAGCGCCGGGTTGAATGCAGATTTTAGAAAATACGGTAAAACAGTTTACCTGAAGCAAAGCAACTATATAGATTCATTGAATTTGTCTATGGCGGTAGGAATTGCTTTGTATAAAACCTTCGCATAATTAGCCTCTCGTGTTAAAATATTAATCGTTACGCGGGTGTCGTATAACGGTATTACCTCAGCTTTCCAAGCTGATGAAAGGGGTCCGACTCCCCTCACCCGCTCAGTATTAAAAAAACTCCCCCTTGTGGGGAGTTTTTTTAATATATTGAGAGCATGTTCGGGAGTCGGACAGTCGGAACCAGTTTCGTAACGAACCTGGTGAGACGGCTCGAGAATTTTCTACCGAAAATATCGAGAGACGACTCCCCCGTAGCAGAATAGAATCGACCGAAGAGGCCGACTCCAAAATTTATCGGACTCCAGTTCCGCTCACCCAATAAAAACCCGCCTCCTGTGGAGGCGGGGTTACACTTTCAATAATCTTCATCCGAGTGACGGCGACCTTTGCGCCTGGCGATCTTCATTATCTTCTCGGTGATCTTGTCATCGGGAACATCATGCTGTTTGCCACATTTCCCGCACTCGACTACGGGTATGCGGCCTACTTCGTCACCGTCACTGTCGATGTTGGGTCTGGAAGTGACATCATTGGGCTCCGCCTGACAGGTAACCCCACAGGCTACGCAAACAAACTCCCACCAGATCGTGTCGTTGACTATTTTCACGGTTCCTCCTAAAAATGTGCTTTTTACGGTCTGATTGTACCTAATTTTCTATAATTATTCAACTATGGGATACAAAAAACCGCCCATGGCTAGGGCGGTGACGAAGTTAGGCGTTTCTGTTTAAATCAAGGTAGCCGACCAATTGGGCTGCCAGGAAGTAAATATTTACGTCTGGATGGTTGGGATAGGTGGAGTTGATGAGGCCGATAAAATCATAGGCCCGGCTCATGTATTCCAGTATCTTGATGCTGCAGTGTGGATCAGAGATCTTTTCAGGGACATAATAATCAAAGGGATGTGTTGAATGCGTATGAGTTAGATAAAACATCCTGGTGGCTAAGGCAAGATTGAGATTATGGTTCAAATATTCAACAAGCTTTTGCCACTCATCTACAGATATATAAGTCTTTTTGGCAATGTCGATGAACTCACTATTCATTAGTTCCTCCTTGACTGAAAATGTTTCTTTTGAAGGACAAATAAATTTCAAATTGCAGTTAGGCTATTTTAGCACCAGATAAAGACAGTAAAAATTATTTTCCTGAAAGTGTTTTAAGCCTCTGGTATTGCCAGTTTCTTTCCTTTAGAACATTATTTTCTGCTTCGGATGGCTCGCTACTTCTATAAATTGCTTGTTGTGCGTAAATTGCCGGACCATAGGCGTGTTTTGGAACGTGAGCGGTGGCTACAGCTTGTCCTGCCGCGCGAGCTGCTGATCTGGCTGAGCTATCCTCACCCACATCTCGGGCTGCAGCATGTGCATCAAGTGAGGCCTTTCGGATGACCGGCATACTAAAGACGTCAGTGGCTATCCACTTTTTTAGAACATTTAATGCTTGTCTGGGACGTGAGTCTTTTGAATATTTACTCTCAAAGTATGGCATCACCCTTTCAGTACACTCGATTGCCCAAAGAGCCAGTGTTTTTTGATCAGTGGCTGATATTAAATTAATCAATTCAGGGTCTTTATGTGCCAGCGAGAACTTTATTTTAGCCATTTATTCGATATCGAGATATTTTTTTAACAATTTTGCGACTTTTTCCTTTTGAGGTTTATATGTATCCCATACTTGTCGACTCCATTCTTTGATCATGTTTTGTTTGTCGGTATCGGGTGTTTTGGCTATATCTTCAATAGTCAACCGAGCTTTTTCTATGGGCTCATCGAAACTTGGCCAGATCTTGGTTTTCCTGGCGAGAGCGATGTGGGCAAGTTGAACCTGTCGACCTGTGTAGCTTTTCTCATTAACTAAATACAAGCCAACAAGGGCAAAGGTAATGGTAATGGGTTTAGTTTTGGCATTGTAATTTTGGGCGGCAAAGGTATCGACTATTAGCTGATGAATAAAGAATTTGTCGCCAAGAGATAAGGTGTAATAAGAAAGATCGTGATAAAACTGTTGAGCTGATTTGGCCATTTGATATGAGTATATGTTATATATTATATTTCGGAAATTTTTAATTTAGCTTGATTTACCAGTGATTGTGGTTTAAAATTTTGGCCTGCAAGTAATCTTGCTCGTTCTTTCAAATCCAGGAGGTAAAATGAAACGTGCTTTAGTTTGTGGAGCGGGTGGTTTCATAGCCGGCCATTTGGTGAAAAGGTTAAAAAGTGAAGGTTATTGGGTTCGTGGAGTAGATATCAAACTTCACGAATTTTCGGAATCCGAAGCTGATGAATTTATGCTGTTGGATCTTAGGATCAAGAAGAACTGCGCCGACGCTTTACAGGTTCCCGGCGGCTTTGATGAAGTTTACCAGTTGGCCGCAGATATGGGTGGTATGGGTTTTATTCATTCCGCGGCCACCGACATTATGCTTAATAGCTCTTTGATCAATTTATATATGATCAGCGAAGCCAGGAAAGCTCGCGTAAGACGTTATTTCTTCTCATCTTCGGTGTGTATCTACCGCAATATGGCCATTGGAGAGCCCGAGATGACGGAAGAACAGGCTTATCCGGCCATGCCCGATAACGAATACGGTTGGGAAAAGTTATATGCTGAGCGGATGCTTTTGGCGTATGCCCAGAAATATGGCTTTGAAGCTCGTATTGCCCGTTTCCAGAACTGCTATGGTCCCGAAGGGACATGGAGAGGCGGACGGGAAAAAGCTCCGGCGGCGATGTGCCGAAAAGTAGCTTCAGTACCAGACGGTGGAGAAATCGAAGTCTGGGGTGATGGCACGGCCGTCCGTTCTTATACCTATATTGATGACATGGTCGATGGGATTTATCGTTTAATGCTTTCAGATATTCGAGTGCCGGTAAATATTGGCAACCCAGAATATGTGTCTGTAGATCAACTGGTGAGCGTGGTTGCTCAGGTTGCAGGCAAAAGCATTTCGATAAAACATATTAATGGGCCTGTTGGCGTGATGTCAAGGAATTTTTCCAACCAGAAAATTTACACTACCGGCTGGAAAGCACGTTTTCCGCTGGTCTTGGGCATTGAAAAAACCTACCCATGGATTGCAGAACAGGTCGAGTTATCCAAAGGATAACCCTAAAACCTCCCCTAAACGGGGAGGTTTTTTTATACAAAAAACCGCCCTTTTTGAGGGCGGTAGTATAACTATTTAAAGTCATGGCTTTCGGTTTTGTCCCCATGAGTAATTGAAACAGTGAGGAAACCGGGAAGTACATATTCAGTGATGACTTTGGTCCTGGGGCCATCGGTCACGGTATATTTGAAGTTTTCCGGAAGAACGGCTTTTCCATGGTTCCAGGAATTGTTTTCATAACCCTTGGTATAGGAAAAATCGACTTGATAGTCGCCCTTGTCGTAAAAAGTGATCGTCAGGTTGTCGTTCTCGCCCTGGGCAGTAGTGGTGTTGTACTCAACCAGGACGCTTCCGTCGAAATAGTCGGCTTTACTGTTGTATTGTTTAGAACAGGAAATTGTGGAGAACGCCAGCAAAATAAGGGCAAAAACAAGAAATATCCGTTTCATGGATTTCTTCTCCTTTGTTTTGAAAGTTCTTGAGAATGTTACCACTTAAATAATACCTCGTCAACTATAGGGTATTATTTTACTTGGGAAGCGTTTACACCTCCCTTGTAGATGGTAACCCTCCATTCCGAAGAAAAGTTACCCGGTTGATTGGAATTTGACCTAATGACGAAATAGTAAGTACCATTTTTAAGACCGCCAATATTTACCGATCTGGAATTACTATCTCCAAAATCAGCCAATCCATAAATATATTTTTTTGACCTTAAACCATAGGAGATCGTCCATGAATTGGCCCCATTTATTTGATTCCAACTGATATTAATTACACCCGGGGCAACATATTTAATCTGAGTGATTTGAGGGGTATTAATACTAGTAGAAACAGCCCTTTTATTTAAAATAGAAGTTGGGGTCAATCTTGCCGTGATACCAAATAGACCGACATTGACTTGCCATTCAGGAGAAAAGTCACCCGGCCGGCATCCATTATTGGCTCTTAAACTTAGATAATAAGTCCTTGGAGTTAGCGAACTGATATTTACCGATCGTGAGCCGTTATCACCAAAATCACTT
>DASVZW010000099.1:0-2437 GCA_036391475.1 Patescibacteria group bacterium
ATAAATAGTCGGCTGAGGCAGAAAAGTTATCAGACTGAAGATTAAACATTATCAGGTTGGCAACTTTGTTTGGTTCGACTGAACCATACTGCTGATCTAAGCCTAGAACTTTTGCGCCATTTATAGTCGCCATTTTAAGGATGTCTCTTGAGCTTATGATTGATGGATTTTGAGAAAACCCACGGAGTAAGCGGGAAGTGTATTCCATTTCTCGGAACATATCAGGCGAGTTTAAGAAAATGTTATCAGTACCTAATGCTACAGTCGTCCCCTGTTCAAATAAACTTAAGATGGGAGGAAAACCGACTCCGGTGAGGGAATTACCTCTAGGGCAACACACGACACCGATGTTTTTGTTGTGAAGATACTTGATTTCTTTATCGGTTGCTTGGACTAAGTGGACTAAAAATTTAGGGTGTAAATAATCGACGGCTTTATAAAAATTTTCGATGGGTAAACCTTTGGACTCAAGCGAGTGCATAGCAATAAAACCGTTGGTACTTTTTACATCAGTAGATAAATTTTGAAGATCGTCGATAGAGATTTCTTTTATAAAACCTGGAGCAAAGCCGTCAGCAATATTTAAAAGATCAGCAACTTTGGATTCATAAGGATACTTTCTTTTAAAACGTCCAACTAAAACTGATTTTAATTCTGATGGTAGACATTCTTTTACAAGACTTACTCCCTCGACTCCATTTTCACAGAAACTACAAATTAATCCGGTGCCACTTCTAATCATTTGAGAAAGAGAACGTTTTATTGTTTTTTGAGTGTCTTCTTTGTTGACTGCAGTGATTTTATCTCTTGTACCTTGAGGGAAAACCAGTTCTTCTAAAGTTTGACCAAACCCAATGTCTAATATGGCACTGTCGTCTAAATGGAGATGGGCGTTTACAAAAGACGGACAAACTAAATAGTGACGACCGTCGATCACTTCAGAGTCTTGAGCGTCAATGTTTTTTTCGACTGCTTTTATGGTATTTCCACTAATTAGAATATCGACATTACTAATAGTTTCTAAATCTTGACCAAAGAGAACAGTCGTATTTTTTATCAGTTTATTGTTTTTGTTGGCCATGACGAGATCGGGTTTCTAAATAATGAGACAAAGAAGATGGAAGATCAAGATTAAACCCTCGTTGCTGGCAAAAGTCGTTAACTAACTGTAGTGTTTGATCGCGAGTTTGGATGCCAACGTCAGCAAGATCGCAAACTGCATGAGTATAGACATGAGGGTAGTAAAAATAATCTTGAGCAAAGTGAATCCAGCGACGACGGGGGGTATCTAATACCATCCGACTCTTTTTCCACTCGGAATATTCTTTGGTAATTGGATAGAAAAAGTCAGCATATTGAATTTCGTGATTAGTGAAAGCAAAGTTTTTAGGGGTGGGGTCAATACCAACTTGAGTACCCTTCGTTTTGGCAATATCGGAAAGCATTTTTTGACTGCCGTCGACAAAATTAACTTCTCCAGCTTTCATGGCCAGATCAAGAAATTGGGGCATAAATTTGGTAACCATGACTAAGTTTGCACCTTGAAGCTCAACTTCAATGACATCAACAATGGGAACACCTGCATTTCTTAGACCATCAACATATTTTCTAACTGATTCGCACATAAACGCAGGGTCACGATCATGGACATCCAACTGATTAACTCTGACCAAACCAACGACAGCATCTTTATAACGATAGGTTTCTTTGACCAAGCCTTGGCGCAAAGGAGTCAGCTCACCCCTGCTTAATAAGTCTTCAACGTTTCTCATACTCTTTTAATTGCTGATGGACATCCAAATTAAAAGCAGTATGGTGGCCACTACAGCATTTGCAAATTTCAAAACATGGTTTTAAGAGTAACTTTCGAAGTTGGTTGTACCGATTAGAATTCCAAATTTCCTTGAAGCTTTGCTTATTGATATTGCCCATGACATATTCTGGCTTAAGATGGTGGGGAGCAACGCAACACTGAACAACTGAACCATCAGAAATAATGTAGGCGTAAAAGTTGGTTATATAGCAGGGTAAATTTTTGTAAATTTCTTCGGTATATTTGGCTGTAGTTGATTTCTCATCAGTTTTTGAGGCAATTACACCAAATGGGTCGTCAAATAAAAATGTGGGGATACCAAACCAACAACCCCTAGTTGCAGATTTTCTTAAACCATAACAAAATGATAGTAATTCATATCTAATTTATCAAATCCCTAATGGAGATTTGGGGAAACTAATATGGCATAAAAATATGTTTGATACAACGAGCACAAAATTAGCTATTTTTGATTTAAAATAGGGTAAATTATTGTACTGTTAAATAAATTAATAATTAACTAAAAACATAAAATTATGAAATTATTTTCAAGTTTACAACAAAAAGCAATAAATTTCCTTGAACCGTATAAAACGAAAGAACCAGCTACTTACGCGGCAGCAG
>DASVZW010000100.1:0-21716 GCA_036391475.1 Patescibacteria group bacterium
TTATCTTGTTTGGTGGTGGTATCGAAACCGATGAAGGCAGCTTGAGTTCCACCAATATCTTTAACGGAAATGTGGCCAATACCAACCGGAGAAACATTGTTGTTATTAAGGACTGTGATGGTTTGATCGAGCCCTAACAAACCTTGATTGTAAATGTGATTATTGGCGATATTGGCAACATCGACACCCGAATAAACTAATCCCTGAACGTTTTCCGCTTTACCACAAAAAGTCATTCCTTCATCCGTTGGCCGGCAATCTTCCGTTAAGGGACTTTCCAAATTTATAAGGGTTATGTCGGCACTTTTAAGCAAATGGGCAATATTTTTAAATGCCCAAGTGTAATCATTTTTCTTAACAGATTGGGTGTTTACCGACCTACCCAGCATTACATCTCCGGTAGCGATCAATGTCCAGTTTTTCCGGCTATCTTGAGGGTAGTAACCAATTACATAATACGAAGTGTCATTATCGTTATCTTTTTGAGAGACCGAAGCCGCATCGGCGTGGGTTATCAAAACTTGTTTGTTGTTACGTAATTTATTGATGTTCATTAAAGTGATAAGAGCCGGCGGAGAGTCCAGATATTGTGAAGAAAGATTTGCTATTCTGGAGATGTCCTGTTCGTTGATCAAATTAAGAGTCTCCTCATCCTTGGATTTTGATTCAGAAGGCGGTAAACCATGAGAAAAATCAATTGACGCAATAACAGAGAGGTTGGAAATTTTATAAATCTTTTCCGAAACTTTTTGTAGATCCTCAAGTGAAATATTCCTCTTAAAAGCTAGAGGTACTATCCTGGCATTGGGTAGATAATACTTAATGAAGGGAAGAAGAGTAGCTATTCCATGTTCAATTCCAAGATTGTTGTCATCGGTGCATATGAGATTGGAGGTGAGGAGTTGACCGATTATTCTGGAATCCGGGCTGACTACACCGAAGGGAGTACTCCAACCTTTGAAAGAGGTAATCACCGGACAACCACCAATATCGGCGTGATTGGGTGAAAGAACGACAATAATTTTGGGGTTGGTTTTTGTAGCCAATTGGTAAATTCCTTCGGCCATCAAAGTGGAGGCGGTAAGGTGGTGAGGAATGATGAGAGTATCAAGAGAAGGAAGATCCTTTTCTGTATTTAATTGGCCTCCGGCGACGCCTATTAAGAATTGCTTGTTGTCGTAGGCAAAATCGGTGGAAAAATTTTGATCAATTGTTAGACTTGTTGGAGTTGGTTTATTTAATTGAAGAATAAAAATAACCGCAGAGGTCGTGAGACACAGTGCGGTTATGATTATCTTTTTCATTTTATAGTGACCTGCGTCCCGTTTGAAAGAGTAAAGACGGAAGGGGTAACCGCCGATTGCATCAAGGCACTTTCTGCCTTGAAAACACCAGGAGAGATCACTCTGGCATAATAGTTAATTGGTTTTTGGTTGGTTTTGTATACACAGAAGCTTACCTTCTGTCCGTCGATAGCGTAAGGATAAGTGATATCTTTGGTCTCCAAGTTCCGATCAAATAAACGGGTAACAGGCTTGAGACCCGAAGGTAGGTAGTCGTTTAGTTGGTAGCAGCCATCTTGGGCCGCCGGACTTAAAGAGAAATTAAGGGTGATCTTGATAAGATCCGTGGAAACAAACTCAGAAGTCGACTTGCCCGATACAAAATAGTTACGATTTAGTGAAAGATCTTTTGAACCGGTGGAGGGAATTTTGGTGATATCGTAGGTAGAAGTAACGCCGACATTACCCTTTATATCTTCAAAATTAATGGAAATTAATTGCTCCTTGGAGACTAGCAATTTAAATGACTCTCCGGATTTTAGGTCTTTAGTAATTTTCTTTCCATCCAGAGTATATGAAAAACTCACTTGTGTTTTCGGGAGGTTGGAAATCCGTTGGCTAATATAAAGAAGCAGATTGTCTCCGATCAAAACATCTTGGGTGTCATTGGTAACCGCATAACTGAATAGTTGATCTGCTTCTTGTAGATTGTCGATGGCAGAAACTGCGGCCAGTAATGAAGTGTTGGTCAAGTAGTCGTCTTTGGTTTTCCCTATCTTTACATAAGTGCTACCATCCTGACTTTGTCCAAAGTCCTTTATCAAGGCTTTAACAGTGGCGCCGGACTTTTCCGTATCACCAAGGGCCGCCTGAGCCAAACCGAGGTATATCTTTGATTCATCAGTCAAATCCGGGACAGTGTAAAACTTGTTGACCAACAAGAGAACCGGCTCTTTCAAACAAGCCAGTCCGGCTAAAGATTGTGAGGCGGATAAAGTTTCTTTGGCATTAGTGAATTGCTTGAATAGATAGTTAACCAGTCCGGCTTTATCAATGGAATCGTTCGCAAGGCAGGCTATTTCAACTGAAGTCTTAAGGTCCGAGGAACCATATGGAAGTAAAGCATAACCTCCATCATCCATTCGGTACACCGAAGGATCAAAATTTTCTTGATTTTGCGATTGATCAAAATATTTGCTAATTAATTTCTGAGCGGTAATACGAGTAATTTTTTGGTCCAATCTATCTCCGGATGAATATGACAGATTGTTGAGAGTGGCCAAGAAACGACCAGCGTTTTGATCAGTGAAGGTCAGCAATGTTGGTCCGGTGGCACTACCAGTGAGTTTGGAGTCGGTTGCCAGAGCTTGGAAGTCCGATTTACTGAATTGAAGTCGGGATTCCACAACCTTGAACGACCTGGTCACCTTGTCTTTTAACGATCCGGATTGTGCACTTACAGTAACTTGATGTTCACCAATACTTAGCGATGGAAGGGCAACGCCTACCGATTCGAACGAATTGGCGCTAAGATCCTTTTCAAAATTAAGGGTAGGTATAGAAATATGGAAGTTGACCGAGTCGCCGGATTTAAGTTGATCTCCAAAGCCTCTCAGAGTCAGAACGGGTTTGTCGGCAAGCAGGTAATCCTGTCCAAGGACCAAGTCAACAAAGAAAGGTTGTTTTACTATTAATTTCTCGGTTTTTACACCAGCCTTGAGATCACCGGTAAGAGATTGACCAGTAATTCTCCAAGAGGTGAGATTGTCGGGTAAAGTAATGTCCAGCCCAGCCTGACCATTAACTCCGGTTTGGACAGTACCAAAGAAAGCAGTATCGAGGAAAAGATCTCTACCCTTATCGTTGTGAACATAAAATCCATCGGCAAAATATGTATGATACTTATCGATAGATAAGTTGTAGACGGTATAACTACCGGTGTATGTCTCTATGGAGGTTATTAATTGATAATGATCCCCTTCTCCAAGATAGGAATCACCGACTTTTGCCGCCGAAGCCAGGAGCCAACGGCCATTGATATAAAGGTTGTGTTCAGGAGTAACTCTCAAATGGTGATTAATTAATAAATATTCCCCGACGGTATGGGTAAATATTTGATTAACTCTGGAGATTACCATGAGAGGATTGGTCTCACTTGTTCGAGTTTTGATAAGATCACCAACCCTGACTTTCTCAATATTTTGTGTTCTACCATTAGCCATTAAAACTCCGGTACCGGACAGGAAGCATCCACCTCCTTCGGCAGCATTTGATTCAATGGGATACTGATGTGAGAGATAGTAACTGACGATATCCGAGTCGATAGTCCGATAGATCTGAGAGAGTGGATCCGTAGTGACCGGGGAGATATCAAAGATGGCTTCATCAACCAGATTTATATTGACCTCCGAGGACAAAGGATTACCTTTTTGATCTTTAGCGGTAACGGTTAGATGGGCTTTGTCACCCGGTAGATAAAAGAGTTTGTCCAATTTTAGATCCAATGAAATCTTTTTGGTGGAGTTATCGAAACGAAGGAGTTTGGTTTCACTTAATTGATAAGTAGTACCGGTAAATCTGACTGCCTGAACGTAGACATCAGGAACAAATATATCCTTGAAGTTAAAGGTAAATTTATTAGTATCGGTAAGACTATAGCCCTTGATCCCCCGTTGAGCAAAGAGATAAAGCATTTTCCCGGCGGTCACGGGAGCCGAACCAAGTGTTGGAGTGAGAGAAACCGGTTCTTCGATCAGATAGTTGCCCGGATTATCGGTTTTGCTCTCATTCAGCAAAAGGCGAGTATCGGCTGCAGAGCTATAGAGGTTGTTACCATATATGTAAAGTGTGGTGTTGCTGACTCTATTTTGAGAATCAAGAGAAGAAAGCTTTAACTGATAATATTTATCGTTTAAGGTGGGGAATTGATAAGTGGCTTGTCCAAGAGAATCGGTGTTTAGAGTGAACTGGCCAAGACTGTTGCTGATTTGGGTGTACTCATACTTGGGTGAAGTGGTTTTGTTGATGAAATCATAATAAGTACCTACCTCTTTTTTTTGCCAGGTATATTCCACCAGTTCACCCTGAACCGGGTGATTAGCAACCGGAGCACCAATAAATGAGGCATCGTCTCCATACTGGTAGGGCTCAAATTTATTTAAATCAACCTGATTTAAATTTATGGTAACCAAAGCCTGATTGCTTTGATTTTTGTTTTTAGCCCGTAAATAGTAAGAAGAATTGAAAACCGCGACACTGGCGCCGGCATTGATATCTCCCTCCTCCGGACCGACCGGGTTTACGCTAAAATTTTGGTAGATCGGTTGCTGATATTCTCCGGATGAATTGGAGACTGTATTTACGGAAAGTTTGAACAAACCTTGAGTATCCGACGTTACCGAGTAATCACTTTGACCGGAGATTTTTAGATTGACATTGCTGACCGGAGTGCCTTCAAAAAAGGCAGCTTTACCATTTAAGACTATTGGATCTCCGGCAATCACGGCATTTTTTACCGGGTCCAGTGAAATTTGGTAGGCCGGTTTGGTGTAGGTGGCGACCGTTAGCCCGGAAGTTATCACATTATTGTTGCCAACCTTAATATTTAAGTTGTAATAACCGGGATTAAGCCGAGGTAGGGGGACCTCGCCGATGAAGGTGCCGATGCTGGTGGTTTTGTAGTCCTTTTGAAAAATGATGACGGGGTTATAGTCGTAGTCCTGATAATCTGTCCTGGTAAGGGTAATGGTGAGATCTTGGGTTTTGTTAAGGTCATCCCGATCACGAAGCAAGCCCCAGAACTTGACAGTATCGGATGGCTGATAAATAGGACGATCCAGATATAAATAGGACCAGTATTTATCGGATACCCTTCTTTGAGAAATATAGTCACCGTAAGGATAATAGCTATTTCTATCGGCAGCAGGAATCAGGAGAGAGTCTTGGGAATCCTTAATAGTTACCAATTGATTGGCGTTGTTAACCAAACCGGTGGGTGAGTTGAAAATGGCGACGCCGTCCTTGCTCGTAACATAATCTTGACCTAAAACAGTGACCTTGGCAGATTGTGCCGGAGTATTTGTATCAACCCGATTCACCCAAGCCAGTGTTTGACTGCCACTGACGGTAAAGTAAGCCGACAGGTCGGTGATTTGAACCAAGGCCTGGGATTTCTGACCTCCGTTGTCGGTCTCAACCAGGTAATAACCTTTTGGCAAAGTTTGAGGAAAAAGAAAATAGCCTGAGTAGTTAGCTTTTTGAATAGGAGCCTGGAAGTCCAGAGATTTGGTGAGTCCGGTACTGGAAAGAGTAAAACGGTCATAGTAATTGACCGACCAACGGGGAATGGCCAATTTATTTTGGTAGTCTTCAGTAAATTTTTCCAAGGTAGGATACTTGAAAACCGAGACATGAATAGTTGTCAAGGAGTCTATATTATTGGCGTAGAGATCGATAGCGGGAGTTTCCTTTGTGGAAAATTCATAAGCAGGACGGACTAAATTAAATTTATTTTGGTTGTAAACAGAATCGCCGGCTGTCTCAAATTGGAAAACCGTTTGATCGGACAAGGTATCTTCCGACCCGGATAATTTAATTCCTTTCTTGACGGTAACCGTATACAAAGTAGCCGGATCAAGTTTTTGAGGGACAAACGATACAGTTCTGCCATGCCGTTCGAACCGGCCAGAAACTTTCGGAGATATGGAGAAATAATTGTCTATATTTTCAAAATTATCATGACTAAAGGTGATTTCAATTCCGGAATTGGTGGGAACAGAAGTGGTTCTGTCGGCTGGTAAAGTTTGGACTATCCTAAAGTTGTTTTTGGTTTGGAAGGCCCATGAATAATCCCGATCGCCAGTTGATAACTTGATCTTAATTACTTCGTTCGGTGCCAGAGGCTCGGCCGGAACTATTTGATAGAGTCTGGGTGATACTTCGACGATCTCAACCTTGGTTTCCGGCTCGATAGTGAGATTGTCTTTGACGGCTTGTGCCGTAAGGTCCTGATCGGACTTTAAAGTAAACCGGCTATCACTAAAGATACCTAGAGAGTCTTGTTTGTCGGCAGTAACGGAAAGACCGGCTGCCGAGCCGATCTTAGTTGAGGTTTGGTGACGAAGTATGGGTGTAATAAAGATGATAAATGCACAAAGAGTGAGGAAGCCGCCAAGAATCAAAAATAACTTCCATCGAGGAATCGAGCTTAAAAAAGCCTTAAAATTTTGCATTCTAAAATCAGTCTAGTGGGAAAAGAGGTATGTGTCAATGAATTTCACCGACGAAGTGCCGGATAAAAAGGGTGCGATGATGTGGAGTGGGGCCGTTTTTCAGGAGGGCATCTTGATGCTCTTTACAGCCGTAACCGGAATTTTTGTCCCAATGATAAAGAGGATATTTTTGGTGGAGTTCAGTCATGAGATTATCACGATAAACTTTGGCGATAACACTTGCCAACATAATTTGAGGATGGATATTATCCCCTTTTACTACACTAAGGACTTTTGATTTATTAAACTTTAGATTACCGTCAACTAAATATTGGTCGCATTCGATTTTCTTAAATAATCTTTTAAAAACCTCCTTGTTGGCCCAGGCGATACCATTGTTATTTATTTGTCGAACGGAAATAGATTCGATAGCATAACTAATTGGGAGTTCGTCTTTGATTAAATAAATTTTGTTCCTTTGGATCTCCGTAAGTTTCTTACTATCCCGAAGCGGGGTTTTGATGAGGCTCAAGAACTCGTCGATCCCAACATTGATGGTGGCAATAGCTCCGACAAGTGGTCCTGCTAAAGAGCCGCGTCCACATTCATCGAGACCGGAAATAATCATGGGCTGATTATGACATATCAAGATACAAAAAAGCGCCACACTGGCGCTTTTTTGAGAAGTGATTTGTAGATGTAATTAACGTTTTGGAGATTGTTTCTTGGCACGGGCTCTTCCACCTTGACCGGCTTTTCTGGTTTCTTTCATTCTGGGGTCGCGGGTAAGGAAGCCTTTATCGCGAAGCATGAGCTTGTATTTCTCGGAGTCGGCTTTGACTAAAGCTCTGGCGATACCCAAGACGACAGCTTCAGCTTGACCGGCTAAACCGGAACCAATGACTTTGATACTACCGGAGAATTGGTTGAGAGTACCAGTGAGGACGAAAGGAGCTTGATAGACCTTTTTGAAGGTTTCACCCTTGAAATACTGAGAGATCGGTTTGCCATTAACAACAATTTCTTGTTTTCCGGACCAAAGCCTGACGCGGGCAACAGCTGTTTTTCTTCTACCGACGGTAGAAAAGTATTCTTTGGGCATAGCCAAAACGCCTTTTTTGACCGGGATTGTCTTGACTGGTTTAACTGCGACCTTGGATTTTTTAGTTAGTTTTTGAGCCATATTTATTCAGATTTTTTATTGAGACCAAGTTCATTAGCATAAGGGTGCTTGGCATCGGCAAATAATTTAAGGCGTCTAAGTCTATCCTGTTGGTGCTTGTCCTTAGGGAGCATTCCTTTTACGGCTTTTTCAATAACCTTACGGGAATCTTTGGCCATAAGCTGTGATAAAGAAAGTTCTTTTAAGCCACCCGGGAATCCAGAGTGTGAATAATAGATCTTGTCGGTAAGCTTTTTGCCGGTAACTTTGATCTTGTCGGAGTTGATAGCGACGACGTAATCGCCGTTATCCAAATGATTTCCGGAAATTACTTTGCCTTTACCCATTAAAAGAGTGGCGATCGAAGTGGCGACACGACCCAAGGTTTGACCATCGAGGTCTACCAAGTGCCATTTTCGGGTGATATCGGTAGGTTTAAGTGTAGGAGTGTTCATAGTTATTTAGCTTTGGTAACTTTCTCTTCAACCTTTTTCTCTTCTTTGGTTTCCGGAACAGTAACGAGAAGTTTGAGGATAGCCATACCAGTAGAATCACCACGTCTGATCAATGTTTTTCTCATAGAAGTGAAACCACTTTTACGGTCACCCATGGTGGGAACTATAGAATCGATAAGTTTGTTGGCGATTTTGGGTTTACCAAGTTCAGCGATGACAAGGCGACGAGAAGCTAGAGTACCTTCCTTGGCTTTGGTGGTGAGTTTGTCGAAGTGACGTTTGATGATCTTGGCCTTGGTAATAGTAGTGGTCAAGGAACCGTTTTCGATAAGCTCGCAGAGCTGGATCCGGTAAAGGGCCTTTCTGTGTTTTGTGTCGCGGTTTAGTTTAGGCAGTTTAGCCTGATGTTTGACAGCCATAGGTTAATGAATTAAGCAATAATAATGCCCTTGTCTTTGGCTTTTTCGATGACTTGCTGAGCAGATTTTTCACCGAGATTCTTGACTTTTTGAAGGTCAGCCAAGGTCATGGACTTGAGATCTGATAACTTAACGACTCCGGCTTTTTTGAGAGCGTTTAAAACGCGGGTAGGAAGATCAAGGTCATCGACGAAACCAGCGGTTTCAACGGTTTTCTTGACTTTGGCCTCAATAGCGTAAGCTTCGTCATTATTGGTGTAGGCAAAGAAATTGGTGGCGATCAAGGAAGCTTGTTTGAAAGCCTCTAAAGGTGAGATAGAGCCGTCGGTAGTGACGTTCAATCTGACTTTATCGAAGTTGGTACTACGACCGACACGAGTGGACTCAATAGTGTAGGAGGCAGCGACAACCGGTGAGAAAGAAGAATCTAGAGGAATGACACCAATCTCGTCGGTAGCATGCTCTTCGGCCGGGACGTAACCCATACCACGGGAGACAGTAATAACGGCGTTGATCTTGGCTTTTGGAGAAGTTAAGTGGACCAACACTTTTTCAGGGTTGGCGACTTCGACTCCGGTAGGAAGATCGAGGTCAGCAGCAGTGACGGTTTTGGTGCCGGTGGCATGAAGCTTGACAGTCTTAGGCTCATCACCCAAAACGGCGAAATTAACGGTCTTAAGATTTAAGATGAATTCAAGAATATCCTCTCTTAGGCCGGAAAGAGTTGAGAATTGGTGCGAGACGCCATCAATTTTAACGGAGGTAGCCGCGCCACCTTCCAGTGAACTCAAGAGGACTCGTCTTAAAGCGTTACCTAGGGTATGACCGAAGTTTTGTGGTAATGGTTCAATTACGATCTGTGCAGAGTTAACATCTATTTCCTTAACAGCGACTTTGAAGTTTGGTTGTAACATGTTACTTTTTTGTACTAATTTTTAACTTTTATCTCGAGTAATACTCAATGATGAGGTTTTCTTTAATATCGGAGCCGATTTCATCACGAGTAGGTAGACGATCGACCTTGCCCTCGGTGGCTTTTCTGGACAACCATTTGGCCGGTTGGTTCTTTTCAATTAAATTGGGAGCAACGAAGTCGAACTGGGCGCCTTTAGGAGAAATAGAAATAACTTGACCCGGTTTGGTAAGGAAACTAGGAATATCAACTTTCTGGCCATCGACCGAGACGTGTCCGTGAGTAACCAATTGACGAGCCAATGAACGACTTAAGGTAAAGCCCATACGATAGACGACGTTGTCGAGCCTGGATTCCAGGAGTTGCATTAAAACTTCGCCGGTATTTTGAGCCGATTTACGGGCAATTTCATAGTAGTGGTGGAATTGACCTTCCAAAACTGCGTAGGAGCGTTTAGCCTTCTGTTTCTCACGAAGCTGAACTCCGTAACCTGAGATACGACCGCGGGTTCTCTTTTTTCCGTGCATACCGGGAAGTTGAGCACCACGTTTTTCGATAGGACATTTGGGAGAGAAACAACGAGGGCCTTTGAGGTAGAGTTTAACTCCTTCTCGGCGGCAAAGTCTGCATTTGGGATCTGTATATTTAGCCATATTAAGTGTTTTACGTTTGTATAAATAAATTAAACTCTTCTGGATTTCTTAGGACGGCAGCCATTGTGAGGGATGGGTGTGGTGTCGGCCAAAAGATTAATTTCTAATCCAGCAGTCTTTAAAACACGGATAGCGGCATCTTTGCCGGGACCGGGTCCTTTGAGATAAACGTCGATAGTGTTAAGACCAAGAGATTTAGCTTTCCGTAAGCCTTCTTCA
This sequence comes from Patescibacteria group bacterium, assembly GCA_036391475.1. Taxonomy (GTDB): domain Bacteria; phylum Patescibacteriota; class Microgenomatia; order UBA1400; family MFAQ01; genus CAIQPO01. The sequence goes on from DASVZW010000100.1 coordinate 10,315, forward strand.
ACGATAGTAGTGGCGGCAAAAGGAGTAGAACGCTTGGAACCTTTGAAGCCACAGGTGCCGGCTGAACTCCAACAAACGACATCACCATTTTGGTTGGTGAAAGAAACGTAGGTGGTGTTGAAAGTGGACTTGACGTACATTCTGCCCTGGCCATTCTTGAAATGAATAGCTGAAGCTTTCTTGGCTTTGGTTTTGATAGGAGCTTTGGTTTTTTGTTCTGGCATGTTAGTTTATTTCTTAGTAGCTGGAGTTTCGAGCTTGGCAGCGGCTTCTTTACTTAATGCACCAATGGTCTTTTTCTTACCTTTTCTGGTACGGGCATTGGTTCGGGTGCGTTGACCGCGGACCGGTAGACCCATGGAATGACGGACGCCACGATAGGCTTGACTACGTTTGAGGGTCTCGATATTCTCACGGACCATTTTGCGGAGTTCACCTTCGGTAGGGAGGGTTTCAATGATAGCCTGAATGGTTCTGAGTTCTTCAGCAGTTAAGTTTTTGGATCTGATCGAGCCATCAACTTTAGCTTGTTTAAGAATGTTTTTGGCGACGTGATCACCAATTCCATAAATATAAGTAAGAGCGACGTCTATTCTTTTATCGTTGGGGATATCTACACCTGCAAGTCTTGGCATATTTTATTTTTTATAAAACTAATTAACCTTGGCGCTGTTTATGGCGGGGGTTGGTGCAAATAATGAACACCTTACCATGGCGTTTAATAATTTTGCAATTTTTACATCTAGGGCGGACTGACGATTGTACCCGCATGCGTTTATATATAGATTTAGTAATTTTTGTAGAGGGACAGTTGGGAAAAGAGGGATCAACTCTGACGGAAAACGATTCTGCCTTTGGAGGTGTCGTATGGGCTCATTTCGAGCTTAACTCTGTCCCCAGGCATAACTTTTATGCGGTATAAGCGCATTTTTCCGGCGAGATGAGCCAAGATTTCTCTGCCATCTTCGAGGGTGACCCTAAATTGTGTGTTAGGGAGGGCCTCGGAGACGACTCCGTTTACCTCAGTCATCTGGTTTTTAGCCATATTTAAATTGTGCGAATCGTATTGTACCAGACGTAGCTTTGTTTGGCTACCCAGTAATAGGCACAAGACAGATTCAGCAACTCAAGGAGTATTGTACAGCATCTTGAACCAAAATGTATATGGATTCCGCTGTCTACAAGTAACAACCAGTTTTCGGTCCACAAAAGAAAAACCCCCACTAAAAGTGGGGGTTAAGCTGAGCATCAAGAACGGACATTATTTGAGTAAGTTGGGCTTCAGGCTGAGCGGACAGTTCTAAACCGCAAGAAGCCCGGTAAAAGGAGGGTGGAAGATCACCCGTAGATGCGCCCGGTAGTTTGCAGAAAATTAGGTTTCCTTGGGCGGCGGCGTAATCGGTAATAGACAGGGCCTTGTAGTCGGAAAGTAAAGCCGGACTGGCGAAGGCAAGGACCACCGAGGCGGTCTCGACCATGTCTTCGAGAAGATGGATCACGATCGAACCCAATGGGGCGATCTTGAGCTTTTCTTTGTAGGTAAGACAGTCCAGGTCTAAGCGACGGAGACCGGTGACGATGGGAGTAACAATGTCATTGGCATCTTGGGCGTGAACAATCAGTAAATACCCCATATGTTGCCTCCAGATTGAATTTAAGGAACCCGCTTATTATAGGTTTTACGCTGAGAATGTCAAGGCTAATAAGTGTAGCTAGCGTATAGCAGTGAGAACGATGGGGCCATCTTCCGAGATGTAGACAGTTTCTTCATAATAACCGGTGACCGATCCATCTTGAGTAGAAAGGGTCCAGCCATCAGGATCTTCGACCAAGTGCCAATCGCCCATGGTATACATGGTTTCTATAGCAATGGTTTGATTTAACTGCAAAATATATTTTTTGAAATGCGGGTCGGCGTAGCAGGGTATATAAGGATCCATGTGCATTTCCCGACCAATGCCATGACCGGTAAGATCGCGGACAACGTTGTAACCATCAGCTTCGACAACACGTTGCATAACTTCACCAATATCAAAAACAGTATTTCCGGCGTGGGCGATTTCGATGGCGGCTTTTTCGGCACGTTGGCCGGTTTCCAAAAATTGAGTGATTTTGTTATTAATAGGAGGAATCTGGGTAGTGACGGCAGTGTCCAGGTGAAAACCTTGATGATAAAGACCCAGATCAACTTTAACAACGTCACCCGGCTTAAACGGAACCTTATTGGGAATCCCGTGGACCATACCTTCGTTTACATTTACGCAAGTAGCATGGAAATATCCCGGCTCCATTTTGAAGGAGGCTTTATCACCACCTTCTTTGATCAAGCGATCACACAAAGAATCTATTTCGACCGGAGTGACGCCGGCCTTAATGGCGTTTACCAACTGGCCTTTGATCCAACCCAGTCGGGCACCACCTTCGGTCATGATTTCCCTTTTACTACTCATCAAGAATATTTTACCTCTTTTCGAGCTTGGAACAGATATCAACAAAAATGGTATTGATATCGGGAGTGCCGTCGATAGTTAAGAGTTTCCCTTGTTTCCGATAAAAATCGATGACAGGGAGAGTTTGATGATTATAAATATCCAATCTTTCGTTGATGGCTTCGGGGGTATCATCGGAACGGCCTTCGGTAATGGCTCTTTTAGCAAGACGGGAAAGGCTGACATCACGGGGAATATCCAAAAGAATTACTTTATCAATAATAATTTTTCTCTCGGCTAAAAAAGAATCAAGATATTCCGCCTGACTTAAGTCTCTGGGGGTGCCGTCGAGAATAAATCCGGATTTGGATCTAATCAAAACCGGCTCCATAACGTCGAGAACCGTTTCAAAAGGAACTAATTCACCTGTCTTTAAAATGTCGGAGATGAGTTTTCCTTTTTCGGTATTGGTAGCGGCTTCCTCGCGGAGTAAGGCACCAGTAGAGATGTGAGTAATGTGGAATTTTTCGGCCAAAAGTTTTGCTTGAGTGCCTTTACCGGATCCTTGGGGACCGAGAATGATGAGATTCATACTTTATTTTATTTATTATTAGACGACAGTTTTCTTATAAAAGAATACAGCATACCCAACAGAAGGCAAACGATAAGGTCGAGAATTATGTTATTAAAGTTGAAACCAACAGGACAGCTAACGATAGTTATGTCCATACCACAGTTGTAAACATAGTAACCCAAAGGAAGACCTTGGGCCAGTCCACCATCCCAGAACCCCATGACACTAAGATTTAAAAGGTAACTAACTATTTGAAGTACGACAAAGACAACTAACCCAGATTTAACTGTATTAATATAAAACTCTCTCATTCTAAAATTTTAGCAGAGCGGAATAAGAAAAAAATTAATCTAAAAATTTGTCGTAATTGTGCATGTAAAGCTGAGAGTTTATCGACTTCAAAATTTCCAGAACCACCGAAACGACGATCAGAATTCCGGTACCACCAATGGCTAGCGAAGAAACTCCGGTGATGTTGGAAATAAGCGCCGGGAGAACGGCGATTAGGCCAAGAAAGACGGCACCGACCAAAGTAATTCTATTTAAAACGAAGTTGAGGTAATCGACGGTGTTGGGACCGGGACGGATGCCGGGGATAAAACTACCCGATTGGCGGAGGTCCTTGGCGATCTTTTCGGGATTAAAGATAACTGCGGTATAGAAATAAGTGAAAGCGACGACCAAAGTAAAGTAAAGAGCGTTGTATAAAAGGCTTTGAGGAGTGAGCATCACACTAAGATTTTGGGCAAACTGGGCCAGACCCGGGGCTTTGACACCGGCCAGGACTCTGGTTAATAAACTGGGGATCATCATAAAGGAGACAGCGAAGATAATTGGGATAACGCCGGCTTGGTTAAGACGGAGAGGAAGATGATTACTGGCAACGGCCGAATAGCTGTTCATTCCCCGGCGGGCAGATTGTATGGGAACCTCACGGGTGGCTTCGCTGGTACGGACAATCGCATAGACGGCGGCAACGGCGGCAGCCAAGAAAATAAGGACACTAAAGATCTTGGTTTGATCCAGAGTAGCGAACATTTGATAAGCGGCAACCGGGATACGGCTGACGATACCGACAAAGATCAACAAACTTATTCCATTACCCAAACCGTAGTCGTTAAGCTGTTCACCCAACCAAACCATCAGAGCAGTGCCGGCACTCAAAGTAAAGACAATACTGGCTAATTGGATGGGGTCGGAAGTGGTGGTAAGTCCTTGTTTACCCAAAAGAAAAATCAAGCCGATCGCTTGCATAAAACAAAGCGGAACAGTTAGTAGCCTGGTATATTGATTAATTTTTTGACGGCCATAATCCCCTTCTTTTTGGAGTTCTTCCAGCTTAGGAATGACCATGCCCAACATTTGCAAAATAATCGAAGCATTAATGTAAGGGTTGAGACCTAAAGCCATGACCGAAAAGTTTCCAAGAGTACCACCGGAAAAAACGTCGAGTAGAGATAGAAAAGCGGAGCCATTAAAAATACTACGGAGAGCGACCAGATTAATACCCGGCGCAGGAATGTGGGCGACAAAACGAATGATGGCGATAATTATCGCGGTAAAGATCAAACGATTGCGTAAATCTTTTATCTTAAAAAGTCCGCGAAAAGAAGTAATGGCATTATTCATGTGCTTATATTCTAGCAGGAAATTAAGCATAAAAAAGCCACCCGTAGCGGGTGGCGTATAAAACTAATTTGGACAGTAAAAAGCGATAGAAAATTGCCTTTTGAAGTAATTCTCGGCCAGGTCTTCCAAGGCATGAGGGTCGCCGGCCGAGAGCGATCGTGAAGAAGTAATTCCGATAATGGTGTAAAGGACGTCTTCGGCATCGAGTTTAAGCTGTTTGGTCTCAATAGTAGTTTTGTCGATGAGATCAAGAGTGGTGAGTAGAACGCGGCACTCGTCCTTCAAGAAAAAATTTTCCTGGTGATCTCTTAAATGTATTGCCAAGCCATTTCTGGTGGCGGGAAAATTGAGCTCCGAGGCGAGTTGGATCAAAGTTAACTGACCATCAAGAGCTGCCTGCCTTAAACCATTTAACGTCGAATCGATCTTTTGGTCGATGGCAATATTACGTTTAATGGAGGAAACCGCGCCAATGTACATAACGAAATAGATGGCATCATCAACATCGAGATCAACACCAAATATTTTTTTGACCATTGAAGGTATTAAAATTCTTTCGATGAGAGTGAGATTTTCGGTGAGTTCGTAGATGGCAGGGGGCAGTTTCCCGGGAATAATTGAATGGGTGGTTTTTGAGAGATAGTACGGAGAGGCTGCCCTACCTTTTTCTACGATGGAGTCATGAAAGAGATCGCCAAAGATTGAATTCAAGTCATCGTCCACGTTTTCTCCTTAAACTGGTCTTTGATTTTATAGGTAAAGGTGCGATTGGTATCTGGATTTTAGCCTAGATAGGTCTTTTTTTCAATCCTATGGGCCAATAAAAACCCACCCGGTCAGGGTGGGTTAAATAAATTAGATAGAAGCAACGACGATCCAGGCATAGTTTTCGGTGTGGTTTTTCCTGGACTCGGCACAGATTATATGACCACCTCTCCCGACAACTATTGATTCAAGCTCACCCGGCTGGTAAAAAGAGAAAGGTTCGATCTTTTCGACACCGGAACAGCCGCACATATCCAAGAAAGTACCCGGCTCCGGACAGTCGTAGCCGCCTTCCCGATAGCACTCATAAACCCAGCTAAAGGTCGAGGGAGCAGACACAAAAATGTAACCGGAACAATGCTCAAGCGCTTCCCGAAAGACCTTGACACCTTGGCTTTTAGGCATGTGGGTCAAAGTTTCGGAGAGGATCACGAATTTGTAGCGGAGACGGTTTTGAGACAAAAACTTTTCAATATCGAGACCGCAATCAACGATCCTATCCTCTATCCCGGCCTGGATATAGATGCCGGATGCTTCGGCCAGGGCATCATAGTCGCGGTCGACCAGAGTGACTTGGGCACCCATTAAGGCGAAGGGGAAGGCAGACCGACCGATGCCGGCGCCCAGATCAAGAACCGAATCATCTCGTTGGACTAAAGGAAGAAGATGTTGGTGCATCTGGGGATAGCACCAAGAATCCTCCCAGCCACAACCGCCACCGCCGGCGAAAAGATCCATTTTCAGACTTTTAGCCTTGAGGACCATGATTCGGGGCCTTTTCCGGTCGTATCTGACGACAGTAAACGCAGTAGCCTTCCTTGGCCATCAGTTCCCGGTGGCAAGCTACACAGTGGGCGTCGTTATGATATGGGCCATAACGTAACATTTGCCGATACCAATCGGGAATATCGTAGAAATACCCGACCATGGTTTTGCCACAAAGCTGACACTCTTGTGGAAAAATAGAAAAGATCTCACGGATAGCATTCTCACCGGTAACTCCGTTTTGAGGGACCAAACCATAAATCAGAGCTTTGAGGAATCTCATATCGATCTCCTATTTTCTTAAGCTTTTGATGAGTGAGATAAGCGCCCAGATGAACCAAGCGGACATTATCAGGAAGATTGGAAAAAGGTTCCATTTGATGAGCTGGGCCAGTGGATAATGCCAAGTCCGATGGACCATCAGGCTTGGGTATTGTGCTCCCAGGGTGTCGACACGAATTGTCGGAGAGGAAATTCCACCCCTTTCGTCCTGCATTAACCATTTGGAAGGACTGTTAGTCGTAAATTCCGCCTGGTAAAAGCCATTGAGATTGAGTACTTGTGCCGGCACAAATTGACCATCAACGAGCTGAGAAATTTTGAAGGGATCAAAGCTAAAAAACTGGACTTTGGCAGGACCGTCAACGTCGGCTTGCATGCCGACACTCATGGGACAGTCGAGACCCGTGCCACGGCCTTGGTCGCATACCGGAAGAAAGTCAGTCAGGAACATGGCAGCCAGCATTACCAAAACCAGGCTCAGAATCAGCAGATAGAAGTTTTTCATTTTGCTTCTCCTAATTTGTTAAGGTTCAAAGTTATGGGCTATTTTATCACATTTTCTGGTTATTTAAATTAGTGCGATACATCAATTATATTATCTACATCTCAGGAAAAATGCGAAACCAGAGAAAATCTCTATAATGAATTTATGGATAGTTTAAAGACAGCAATCAAACTGCCTAAGATCCAACTAGCTTTAATCCTTGGTGTCTTGGGTATAGCGGCGGTCATTTTTGGTAGACAAAAAGGGGCCGCAATAACCGTTCCGGCAGCTCTATTGATATGTATTTCCATAGATTACCTGTTAATTAGATTGCGCAAAATCCAGCCCTTTTTGCTGTCGGCGGCAATGGTATCGGGCCTGATCGTCGGGTTGTTGGCTTTCCCTTTGTTACCTTGGTACTATCTGCTGACTGTTTGTTTTCTGGCAATTGCGAGTAAAAATTTTTTAAGAAGACAAAGCAGGCATTTTTTTAATCCAGCGGCATTAGGATTATTTTTAGCAGGGCTAATCTTCCACGAGAATATCTCATGGTGGGGAGTGGTTTATGATGGAATAATTTTATTGTTACTTCTTTTGGTACCGGCCTACGTTTCGGTTTTTAGAATGAAGAAAACATGGTCGATAGTGGGTTTTTTATTCATTTTCGGATTAATACAAGTGATTCTTAGAATTTCTCATTCCTCTGTATTAAGTATTCTGGAGAGTACGATACTATCTCCACAGATAATATTCTTTTCACTAGTTATGTTGCCGGAGCCTATGACTTCACCAAACAATTCCAAAATGCAACTTTTGTATGGAATATTAGTAGCCGTGGTCGCCAGTTTAGGAAGTTTTGTTAAGAGTGTCTTTATTCCGGATCCGTTAATTTTGGGTCTACTTACCGGTAATTTTGTTTTCTATTGGATTAGGTTACGAATTCCTTAGACCAAGTCGGCTTCCAAAAAAGCGTCGTTAACCCTGGTTTTATAGATCTTGAGGGGGCTTTCGGCAGGGCCGCGAACGACTTTTCCGGTCGAGACTTCAAACTGGGAACCGTGCCACGGACAGGTAACAACACCGTTAATTATTTCTCCAAGGCAAATTGGCCCGCCTGCGTGAGTGCAAATCCCGGTGGTGACATAGAAATTGTCTCCCACTTTAAAAACGGAAAGACTTTTCCCTTCTACCTCAACACAGTGGGGTTTACCTTCTTTAATATCTTCCAACCTAGCGACCGTAACGTATTTGGACATACTAGTTTGTTCCTCCAGTTTTATTGATGCATCTTCTAAGGCATCGTTAATAATTTCTTCGGTCAATCTGGTGACTGCATCTTCATCATAGACAATAAAGTTTCCGGAGAACTGAATCCAACCAAAATTTGTCGACCAAGGAGCCTGAATATAAGTACCGATAAATTTTCTGGGGAAAACATAGATCTTGCCGGGAAGATATAAAACATTGTGAGCAATATTTTGTTGGTTCAGTCGATCGATCAGGCTCCAGGAATCTTTTATATTGTCGAAAACATGGATGGTGGCCGGGTAAGGCTTGCTACCGCCATTGTGTACCCATTCCGGATCGGTAACCGGTAATTTTTCGATACCCACCATCATATGGAAATGCAGATGATTGACCGAGGCGGCGGCCCCTAGCGAGTTGTATCCAAAAGATATATTGCGAAGATTGCTTAGGCTCGTAGTCAGGTCAAAAACAAACCGGTGATATTCTTCGGTCAGTAATTGTTCTATGTTTTTCTCCGAATCTGGAACGAAAACCGCCTGAAGGTCTTTGTAGGGAAATTTGTTATAAAAAAGTGAAACGTGATGTCCATTTAAATCGCCGTTCCAGAGGGGAGGATCGGGAATTTTGTTGAAATTAAATTTACTATCGTCAAAAGGCACATGTAGATCAGTAATAGTTTGATCATTGTAACCCTGAGGTTTTAGGATCCTAAATTTGTTAAGCTGGACATTCCACGAATTAATTTTTCTATCCTCGATCATGGTCCAGTTTTGCCAATCGAGCCGCATATCTTTCAATTTCAAAAAAATCAAGGAGTCATCATCCGTAGCGTTGGGGTCAATTTTTTGAGACAGTCTTACCTTGGCCGATTCTAGCCGTTCCAAAAACTCTCTCTCGTGATGATGGAGTATCGCATTGCCGAAAACCAGATTGAAACTGGCCGGTTTTAGATCTTCTTGGCTTAAGATCTTGTCCAAACCGTTTATAAATGCGGTATGGAAATCGGTAACCGAGTTAAATATCTGATCGATCATGAGTTTATTGAACGATAAGAGTTGCGGTCATGGACTTATGAATGTTGCAGTGGAAAGCATAGCTGCCCGGTTTTGAAGGAGCGATAAAGGTGGCGGTAGCTCCCGGGGCGATCTCGTTGGTATTAAAAGAAGTGCCATCATCGCTGGTAACAGTATGAGTGGTCGAGTCATTATTGATTATCGATACCGATTGACCGGCTTTGACGGTAATGGAATTAGGAGAAAAGGCAAAGTTGGAAATGGTGATGTCAGCCGAAGCGACGGTCGAAGTTGAGGTAGGATTACCTCCGGCCGCCGGCGGAGTGGTTGATGAAGGTTGGGCGGTGTAAGTACAGGCCGCCAATAATAGAGAGCTAACAATTACCAGGAAGCTTTTTTTGATCATAATTCACAATAACATATTTGCAATAAATATTACCAATAACAAAAAAGCACCCGAAGGTGCTCCTTTGAAATATTTTTTATATTATTTATTTGGCGAAAGTGTAGGAACCTTTAGCTTTTTCAATGAGTTTTATGGCTCCAGGAGTAGCTAAAACAGCGATTTGAAGGGGTTTTTCGAGCTTGCCGGTGGCAACGATCTTGAAACCTCTCTTGGATTCTTTTTCATTCAACTTAAGATCTTTGGCGAGTAAGGCGGCGTCGACGACAGAATTTTCTTCGAATTTATTTAAGAAGTCCAGGTTGATGGCGATGGGCTGAGAAGTGATCGATTGGAAGCGGTGTTTACCTTTGATGAAAGGGGTACGACGGATGATAGGAAGCTGTCCTCCTTCGAACCAAACCGGCATGGTACCACGGGTTTTTTGACCTTTTTGGCCACGACCAACGGTGTGACCGCCAACTCCGGAACCGTAGCCACGTCCGAGACGTTTCTTACTGGTTTTGGTGGATTTTGGAAGGGAAGATAGTAACATAGACTTTTATATTAGGCGTTAGCCTTTTTGAGCAATTGATATTTCTTTCCGAGGGTTTCGATGTCTTTTAAGGCTTTGAAAGTGGCGCGGGCATTGGAAGTTTTGTTGTTTGACCCGAGAACTTTGCAAACAATATCGGTGATACCGGCAGCTTCGACAACAGCACGGACGGAAGAACCGGCGATAATTCCGGTACCTTTAGGGGCGGGACGGAAAAGTACTTTGGCCGCACCGAACTTGCTATTGGTTTGATAAGGGATAGTGCCATTGACTAAGGGAACCTGGACAAGATCGCGATTAGCGATGCGGATGGCTTTTTTGATGGCGTCTGCGACGTTTGGAGCCTTGCCTTGACCGAGTCCGACTTGGCCTTTTTTGTCACCGGTGACGACTAGAGCAGAAAAATTGACTTTATTTCCACCAGCAGTCTTTTTACTGACACGACGGATTTGGAGAACTTGTTCAAAGTTGTCCGAAACCGGGCGGCCGCCGCCTCTGTTGTTATTTGTATTTCCTTGGTATGCCATATTAGTTGTTTATTTTATTTTAGAAGTTAATTCCTGATTGGCGGATAGCTTCGGCCAAAGCCTTGACGCGTCCATGGAAACGGTAGGAACCACGGTCAAAGACGACTTCAGAAACTTTTTTCTCTTTGGCTAACTCAGCGAGTTTGGCACCAACTTGGGTAGCAATCTCGGTTTTGTTGGCTTTGGAAGATTTTAAAGCCTGGCTGCTGAAAGCACAGATTACTTTACCGTCCAGATCAATTATTTGAGCACTGATGTGCTGGTTTGAACGGTCAACGGTAAGTCTGGGGCGGTCAGAGCGGAGTAAAAGACGGCGCCTGATACGGGCTTGTCTTTTTCCTTGGGATGATAAGTTGTGGTCGATCATATGAGTTTAAATTTAAGCAGCGGCGGTCTTGGTAGCAGTCTTGCCTTGTTTCTTGATAACGACTTCGTCGACATAGCGGATTCCTTTGCCTTTGTAAGGTTCAGGTTTCTTGATGGCACGGATATTAGCAGCGACTTGGCCGACCAATTGACGGTCTATGCCACTGACATTGATCTTATCGTTGCCTTCGACGGTTATGGTGATGCCGGGAACTTTTTTGAAGATCACGGGGTGAGAAAAACCGACAGAAAGACTGATACCGTCGCCTGAAGTAGCGACACGATAACCGGTACCGATCAATTGAAGCTGTTTGGAGAAACCTTCGGTCACTCCGGTGACAGCGTTTTGAGAGAGACGGCGGACCAGACCATGAAGAGCTCT